>JAHCKV010000234.1 GCA_026125595.1 Burkholderiales bacterium
TGGCCTTGGTGATGCCGCGATCCTTCAGCACGTAGAGCTGGAACCAGCGATGCACGTCCGAGGCCTCGGCGATCTGCTCGATGGAGCAGGTGGCCATCGTCGACAGGCAGTACGGCACGCCGGCGCGGTGGGCGGCGCGCGACGCGCACAATTCGCCGCGCCGATGGAGAATGCCGGCGAGCCCGGTGGGTGCCAGGATCAACGGTACGTTCGCCGGTGTGCCGACGATGGTGGTGGACGTGTCGCACTCGGTGACGTCGGTCAGGATGCGTGTGCGGAACCGGATCTTCTCGAAGTCCGTCCGGTTCGCGCGCAACGTGACTTCGTCGAAGGCGCCGCCATCGATGAACTCGAAGATGGTTTTCGGCAGGCGCTGGCGGGCTGCGGAACGCAGTTCGTCGATGTTCAGTGCGGTCATGGGGCGAGGTGAATCGCTGGGGCGGGGCGGGACGCGCGGGCGGTGGCGGCCATGAAAGAGGACATCGCGAACGAAAGGTCCGTGATGTTAACGCAAGCGGTTTCGGGATTTTTCACGGTCTGTCCGGCGTTCGTTCCCGACGTGCCGGAGGGGAGGAGGCCCTGTGCTAGCATCGACCGGTCATGTCGGAACGAGATCTCCTGCTCGCCAGTCTGGATCCCATCACGCGACGCTTGAGATTCGACCGAACGGGTCGGACCGTCGCCGTGATGCTCTGTGCCGTGCTCGTCGTATCGGTCATCGCCGTGCTGCTGGACGCGCGATTCGGCCCCTGGCCGGGCCTTTTCGGCACGTCGTTCGTGGTGACGCTGGCGGTGCTCGGTCTGCTGATGGTCGCCGTGATCGCCCTCGTGCAGATCAGTCGCCCGATTCCCGTCGAGATCGCTGCCGCGGTCGCCGATCGCGAAGCCGGCCTGCGGGATCTCCTGACATCGGCATTGTGGCTGCGTCGGCAGCCGGTGCCGTCCGGATGGGCAGAGGTCGTCGAGCAACGCGCCGCCGCTGCCGTGCTCGTACTCGATCCACGACGCATCGTGCCGTTCGCGATGCCGTCCGCGACAAAGTTCGCGGCGGGATTGGCGGTCCTGCTGGTGGCGGCGCTGTGGTTCTCCCCGAGACTCGTCCCCGCCGAACCGCACGCCGCGATGGCGGCCGACGCTGCAACCGCCGTGCGGGAACTCGCGGCCGAAGCCGGCCGCCGGGGCGATGCCGAGGCCCAGGCCCGACTCGAGCAGATCGTCGACGCGATCGAACGGCCCGGCAGTCTGTCGCCGGACGAGCAACGTCGGGCCCTCGCCGATGCGCAGGCTGCGATCGAGCGGCGCAACGTCGAAGCCGCGGCCGACTGGGACAAAGTGCGACAGGTGGCCGATGCGCTGCAGGGCCGTGAAGGGTTCGAATCGGTGACTGCGGCGCTGGAGCGACACGACGTCCGGGCGGCCGCTCAGGCACTGCGTGACATTGCGCAGGCGCGCGGCGCACCGTCCGCCGCGGTGCCGGACGACGGCGTCAAGGCGGCACTCCAGGCTGCCGTCGAATCGGAACAACCGGCCGGCAACGACGCCATCGATCAGTTCCGTCGTGCAGCGGAAGGCCTCGAACAACTGGCCGAACGCCTCGACGCCCAGCAGCGCATCAATCAGGGCGGCCGCAGTCTGGCGGCGCTCGCCGAATCCGGTGCGCGTGAGGCGATGTCCGACGTGGGTCGCTTCCGGCCGCCGAAGACCGCCCCGAATCCGGCGGGCAATCCCGCGCCCGATGGCTCGAACATCGACGGCACGATGGCCCGGCTCGGCGCCCTGGACGAAGAACGCCAGTTCGTCAAAGGGGTGGGCGGGCGCGCCGGCGACACCAGTGGCGACGGCGACAGCGAACCCTTGCTCGGCGATGCGGCGGCGAAGATCGACGTGAAGTACAAGCGCGAAACCGTCGAGTTGCCCGGTGCCGAATCCCGGCACGAAGAAGCCGACGCCGAGTCGATGTTCTACGCCGCGAGCCGGCGCGGCGAATCGAAGGTGATGGCCACCGACGTCGCACCGGTGTTCCGGCGGGTCGACGAAGAGTCACCCGGCCGCGAGCGCATCGCGCTGCGACACCGTCCGATCGTTCGCAACTATTTCACGCAGCCGCGGGAGCAGGGTTCCAAATGAGCACCATCGAAGTGGCGCAACGAATCGCGCAGTTCCAGAAGAATTTCCATCTCGTCCGCGACGAGGTCGCGCGGGTGATCGTCGGCAACGACGACGTCATTGCCGGTGTGATGACCTGTCTGCTGGCGCGCGGCCATGTGCTGCTCGAAGGCATCCCCGGCGTCGGCAAGACGAAACTCGTGCAGACGCTTGCCGATGTGCTGCATCTGAAGTTCTCGCGGATCCAGTTCACGCCCGACCTGATGCCCGGCGACATCATCGGTACATCCATCGTCCGGGAGGACGAAGGGGGACGGAAGTACTTCGAGTTCCAGCCCGGTCCGATCTTCGCCAACATGGTGCTGGCCGACGAAGTGAACCGCGCTACACCGAAGACGCAATCATCGCTGCTGGAAGCCATGCAGGAGAACTCGGTTTCCGCCGGCAAGACCACGCACCCGCTCGAGCAGCCGTTCTTCGTGCTGGCGACGATGAACCCGCTCGAGATGGAGGGAACGTATCCGCTGCCGGAAGCGCAGCTCGATCGTTTCTTCTTCAAGCTGAAGATGGGCTTCCCCGGCGTCGATGCGTTGCACGAAGTGCTCGATCGCACCACGCAGTCGCGCGATCCGCACGTGGAACGCGTGCTGCGGCAAGGGGAGATCCTGGAAATGCGCGATACCGCGCGCGAGGTGCCGATCGCGCGGCCGGTGCAGGACTATGCCATCCGGTTGACTCTGGCGACGCATCCGGAATCCGAACATGGACACGAGCTGGCCAAGAAGTACGTGCGCTTCGGCGCGAGCCCGCGCGGCACGCAGGCGCTCATCCTCGGCGCGAAAGTCCATGCGCTGATCGCGGACCGCGCCCACGTCGCGATCGAGGATGTCAAAGCGGTCGCGCTGCCCGCTCTGCGCCATCGGTTGCTGCTCAACTTCGAAGCCGAAGCCGACCGCGTGGATGCCGACGCGATCCTCACGCGCATCCTCGACCAGTTGCCCGCGGGCTGAACGTCATGGCAGTCGTACCGAATCCGCGGGCGGCGTTGTCGGCACGTCGCGTCGCCGACGGACTGCCGTCCGTGACCCGCGTCCGGCACGGGACCTGAATTCATCGTATCCATGGCGGACAACACGCGTCTGTTCAGCGAAGGGTTCCTGCGCCGGCTCGAGCATCTGAACCTCGCGACGCGACGACCGGTGGCCGGCCATCTGCGCGGTGCCCATCGGTCGCGACGCACGGGCAGCGGCATGATCTTCTCCGACTACCGGCCGTATACGCCGGGCGATGATCTGCGCAACCTCGACTGGGGCATCTACCTGCGCCTGGACCGGTTGCTGCTGCGGCTGTTCGAGGAAGAAGCCGATCTGCCGGTCTACGTATTTCTGGATGCCAGTGCATCGATGGGGTTCGGCGAGCCGTCGAAGTTCGAGTTCGCTCGGCGCGTCGCGGCGGCGCTGGCGTATCTCGCGCTGCTGAATCACGATCGCGTCAGCGTCGTGGTCTGGGCGGACGGTGTCGCGAAGGAATTGCCGGGGCGCCGCGGCAGAACGCAGGTGGCCATCTTCCGGTTCCTGCAGGGATTGGAACCCAGCGGTGCGACCCATCTCGAGACCGCGGTGAAGCGCTATTTCGGTGCGAGTCGCACGCGAGGACTCGTGTTGCTGCTGTCCGACTTTCTCGATCGCGACGGATTCGGGCCGGCTGCCCACCGGTGCGCCAGTTCGGTCATGAAGTGTTCGCGTTGCAGGTACTGTCGCCGCAGGAAGCAATGCCGGAATTGCCGGAAGACGTCGTGCTGGTGGATGCCGAGACCGGCAGCGCCGGCGCAATGCACGTGACGCCGGCGTTGAAGTCGCCGCGTATCGGGAAGCACAGGACGACCATTGCCGCGAAATCAGCGCTGTGTCGCTGGTGGTGGTCGTATTTGCGCGCGCCCAGAGCGACGCGCGCCGTTCGAAGACCTCATGCTCCAGCTCCTGAGAAGGGGTGCTGCGATGAGCTACCGGCGAGGGCCCATCCGGGGGATGGGGATCGACGGCCGCGCGAATCGCAGCAGAGCCCACCGAAAGCGGGACTGGTGGCTGGATGCCAGTGGTTCTGAAGGTGCTGCGATGAGCTACCGGCGAGGATTTATCCGGGGGATGGGGATCGACAACCGCCGCGAATCGCAGCAGAGCTGCGAAAGCGGGACTGGTGGCTGGATGCCCGGTGGTTCTGAAGGCGCTGCGATGAGCTACCGGCGGATCGATGCAGCGTGGAGGAGGGGCCCCATCCGGTGTTGATGGGGATCCGACCGCGGAATCGATCGGAGGGCGGTGACGGATATTGCGCACAGTAGGAGGTGGTGCCTCACCAACCGTGATGGTTATGCATTTGGCGTCGCCGGCCGATGCAGCGTGGAGGAGGGCCCCATCCGGTGTTGATGGGGATCCGACCGCGAAGTCGATCGGAGGAGCGGTGACGGTGTATGCACAGTCGGGGATGCTCGGACAACCGCGGTCATCAACTGGTTGATGTTTCTGCTCCGCCCTCCGGACGGGGATCGACGGCCGCGCGAATCGCAGCAGAGCGCCGAAGCGGGCCGACGATCACGCTACCACCGAGGGCGTCGCGATGAACTTCGCGTTCGCTCCCGGCATCGTCGCCGCGCTGTTCGCCGCGGTGGCAGCCATCGTCACCGCGCTCTATCTGCTGCGACCGCCGCCGCGGCGGATCACCATCGCGTCCACGTTGATCTGGGATCGTGTGTTGAAACACAAGCGTCGCGATTCCGAGAGATGGCGCTGGTGGCTGTCACTCGCGCTGTCGCTGGTCATCGCGCTGGCGCTGGCGGCGGCGCTGTCGCGTCCCGATGCCATCGGCATCGGCGGTGCGCCGCAGCGACTGATCCTCGTCGTCGACAACGCACCGACCATGGCGGCGTTGCGGACCGACGGTCGCACCCGTCTCGATCACGCCCGCGACGAGGCCCGGCGTCTGGTGCAGACCGCCGACACGGGGACCGCCTTTCTCGTCGTCGACACGATGCGCTCGATCGGCAGTCCTGCATTCGAGTCCGCGGACGCGGCGCTGGCCCGCATCGATGCGCTCCAGGTCGCCGTTGGTGGTTTCGCCAGCTACCCCGATCTGCCGGTGACCGATCGGTCCGCCGGCACGATCGACGCGGTGTTGATCACCGATGGTGTGACGCCGCTCGACGCCCCCGACGATGTGCGGCAGGTGTCGGTATTCGAACCGGTGTCCAACGTCGGCATCACCGGGTTCGACGTGCGCGCCAACGTCGCCGATCCGCGCCGGGTCGAGGCCTTCGTCGAACTCGCCAATGCCGACGGACAGCCGACGACGGTCGGTCTGACGCTGACCGGCGCGGGCCGCCCGCCGATCCGTCAACAGGTGGAAGTTCCGGCGCGCGGCTTCGCGAATCTGACGGTTCCGGTATCGAGCTTCACCGGTGGCGCCCTGCAGGCATCGATCGACGCCGCCGGCGACGGTCTCGCGCTCGACGACATCGCGTATGCAGTCCTGCCCGGCGGGCGTACGTTGAAGGTCGCGCTGGTCACGGCGGGTGATCGCGCACTGGAGCGCGCGCTGCGGCTGGATCCGCGCGTCGAGCTCACGGTGCTGTCACCGGTGCGCTACGCACCGCAGAGCGGGATCGATGTGTACGTGTTCGATCGTTTCGTGCCCCCGGTGCCGCCGATCGCGCCGATGCTGCTGTTGCGTCCCGAGGCCGCGACATGGTTGCCACCGGCCGACACTGCCGGCGGAGCATCGCGGATCGCCGATT
>JAHCKV010000235.1 GCA_026125595.1 Burkholderiales bacterium
TCGGCGAGCGGTCTGCCCCGAAGAACCGGTCCCGGATAGCCGATCGAGACGCATTCGTAGGCCCAACCCTCGGTAAGACGCTGCACACGCGATACCATCGACAGAGCAGTGAGCTTCGGGCCGGAGGGGAACTTCGTCGGCGTCGTCTGCCCGGTCGAGAGAATCTTGACGTGCGTGCCGCCTACGTCGATCACGAGAACTCGCATCAGGACGTGTCCGGCAAGATGATCGGGTTTGTACGCGCGGCACTGATCAGTCGCCCGTCACGCGATTCTCCCGTACCGATCGCCACCGCTCGACCTACTTGAGCATGGCCTTGAACGAGTTGAGCAAGACGCTCATGTCATGATGCCCCTTGTAGATCGGAGAGATCTTCTTGTCGAGTTTCAGCAGCGAATAGACCGCGGTCTGCGCGGACCTCACCGAGTACTCCACGGTGAAGACCACGTCCTCCGGTATTTCGCAGAACTGTCCGATGAAGGCGAGATTGTTCGATCCGCGCGGCACCACCGGCGGTCGATCGCCCTTCGATCGCGGCATGAATTGACTTGTGATGTACGGCATCATGCATGGAATGCAGATTGCGCTCTCCAGTATGTACGGCGCGTGCACGTCGAACCGGAGATGCGAACATAGTTCCGTCAGTATCTCCCCGCCGGTGCATTCGGCCATTTTCTTGTGGACGTGGTTGCCGGGCTTGTTCGGAAACAAACCGTAACCCCAGCACACGCGGATGTCGTCGGGTTGATCGATGAAGTGGGGCTGATGGGGGAGTACGACCGACAAGAGCCAGTTGGAGTCCTTGAAGGTCACCAGCCCTCCCGTGCCGGCCTCGTTACCGGTGAACTGCTGCATCAGTCGGAAGAAGAGGGGATCGCGGAACGTCACGGTGAACGACTTTCACAAAGACTGTTCGATGTGGTCGGCGAAAACCGAAGGCTTGCCGAACTCCGGCCGTCCCGCCGCGATCGTTTTCCAGAGGGCCCAGGAGCCGGAGGCCTGTGTGCACGAGAGCTGCGCCGCCGAAGTCATGGATCCGAGGCTGGAGTCGGCGGTCATGGAACCCAAGGTCACGAACACACAGTCGTTCGCATCGACCGCGGCTTCGAGCTGCGCTCCGTTCCGGGTATAGAAGATGCATTCGACCGTCGTTTCCTCCCCCGTCTTCCTGAAACCCAGATTCGTCACCTGGCTGTTCATTTCGAAGCGGACTCCCTGGCTTGTCAACCAAATCACGAGCGGCCGAACGATCGAGTCGTACTGGTTGTAGGGTGTCCGTCGCACGCCTGCCAATGTTTCGATGCGGGGGAATTCCTGGATGAACCTCAGCATGTATCGCTTGAACTCCACGGCGCTGTGCCACGGCTGGAACGCGAACGTCGTGCACCACATGAACCAGAAATTGGTGTCGAAGAACGCGGCTTGGAAACACTCGTCGATCCGGCGGGTGCCGAGCGAATCCTCGGAACGCATCATGAGTTCGATCAGGTCGATGCGGTCGCGGGTGGTGAAGCCATGCGACGACAGATCCACCTTCCGTCCATTCTCAACCAGGCGGCTGCGGGAATGCGATCTGAACGTTTCGTTGAATTCGAAGAACTCGTCCTTAACCGTCTTCCCCGGATCGTTCAGTGCGGGAATGAACGAAAGCAGATCGAACGTGCATGTGTAAGCTTCCTCGTCGAACATCCGGCCCCCACGCATGACGTAGCCTTGCTCGGGATTCCCGTGGGCGTCGAGGCTGCCACCGGTCTGATCCGATTCCTCGAACACGCTTATGGCTTGTCCCGGAAGTCGGCCGTCCCGGATCAGATAGGCAGCAGTGGCGAGGGATGCAATGCCGCCACCGACCAAATAGGCCCTGGACTTCGATGGATCGATGGTGCTCGACATGTTTGCGGTTCTGGGTAGATTCTAGGATGGATCGAGGGGTTGGGAATGACGCCACCGACTAGTGCGCGCCGCTTCGACGGCAGCCGTCCATCGTTCGAAAGCTCCGTCCAGGCGACGGATCGAATATCGTATCGGCGCCGGTTTCGATATGCCGTCAACCAGAATCCGCGGGTGTGGCGCCTTTCGCGACGATCACCGCGATCAAATCCGCCCAGGACTTCGCGAATGCGGCCGTGCCTTGATGCTGGAGCTGTTCGGCGAGGACATTGAGATCGATGCCCGCTTCGGTGAATCGCGCAAGTACCTCTTCGCAGTCTCCGTATATGGCCGCTTCGGGGATGCCCGCAGTTCCGTGTTCGGCGAAGGCGTGGAGCGTGTTCTCCGGGACGGTGATGACGGTGTGCGGGAGTCCCAGCGCCTCCAGGTACAGTACGTCGGACACTCCCGGATTCTTCGTTCCGGTGCTGGCGAACAACAGTCGTTGGGGACGAGCACCCGCTTCGAGGATACGTTTCCATCTCGGGGAGTCCATGAGATCCCGATACGCCCGGTATACGCGCTGCCCCATCGCGATACCGAGACGATCCTCGATCGCCACGGGAATTGTGCCCCTGACTGCGGTATCCCAGCGGCTCACGAAGACGGAAGCCACCGAGCCGACGACGGGTGTGAGTCCGTCCGCGATCCGCCGCTCGACGCCTCTCAAGAAGGCCTCAGCCGCAGCCAGGTAGTGCTCGCGAGAGAAGAGCAGGGTGACGTTGACGGGTACGCCGGCGAAGATCGCTGCTTCGACGGCGGGCAGTCCATCCGGGGTGCCCGGTATCTTGATCATCGCGTTCGGACGTCGGATCCTGCTTCTCAACGCTTTAGCCGCGGCGAGCGTTTCCGGCCCGTCGCGTGTGAGCAGGGGCGACACTTCGAGGGAAACCCAGCCGTCAACGCCGGAGCTCAGGTCCCAGATGGGACGGAAGAGGTCGGCGGCCCGCGCAATGTCTTCGATCGCCAGGTCGAACAAGATGTCTTCCTCCGATTTGCCGGAGCGATGCTTCTCCTTGATGGCTTCATCGTAGGCGCTGCTGGTCCCGATGGCGTGGTCGAGGATCGTCGGGTTGGATGTGAGTCCGGTCACGTTCCAATCGTCGATATAGCGGATGAGAGTTCCGCTCGTCAGGAGTTCGCGCGATATGGTATCGAGCCACAGGCTCTGGCCGAGATCGCGGCGCGACTTCGTCACGTTCATGGATCGTTCACGGCGCGACAGGTCTCTCTATGCACCGTGGATCGTTCGAAGCCGCTGTGCCGGCGCAATGCATGCAATTCGGAAACACTGGAGAGTCGGTCGAGCCATCCATGAGGATCGGAGAGAGACGAGCCTGCTCAACACAAAATGCGGTAGACCACGTAGCCAGACGGAGGGGGGCTCTCCGCCATCAACAGAACGCGATGCGCGGCCACTCGCGAACGCGAACCCGCCCCTAATGCAAGCGAGAGTTCCCGTTCGCGGCCGGCCGGCGCGTTACTTCTTCTTCTCGTGCGCTTCGGAATGCCCCTCGCGTCCCGGCATGTCGGCGGTGTGTCCAGATGTAGTCACGTCCGAATGCGGCTCGCCGGGTTGGTCCTTGTGGCCCTCGCGCCCGGGCATGTCGACCGTATGCCCGGCCTCCGACTTGACCGGTTTGCCTTTCGTCTTCTTCTTGTTCTTCATGTGATCGGAGCTGTGCTCCTCCCGCCCCGGCATGTCCACGGTGTGGTCCGGTGAGGTGACTTCCTTCTTCTGGCCGTCGGTCTGTGCGTGAACGAGCGGAGCCGAGGAAGCGCCGGCCAGACCGGCCAGCAATATGAGCGTCGTGCGAGTGACGGGTGTTTTCATGATTCATTCTCCTGTGGATGAACTTAAGACCCTACGTTGACAATTGACTTCCTGTGAAATGATCCGCCGCAGAGGTCACGATTGGGTCACACCGAGGCGGCGGGTCGGCACTCGGTGAAACGGCCTGGTACCCCGGAGCAGCCGCGGACTGCAGCGCACCGAGGACCGAGGAAACGGCAGGGAGATGCGGAAAACATGCTGGTCGATCAGACTCAGGTCGCCGCCGCTGTGGCGATGGCGACCGTGTGATCGATTCCTTCCCACGTGCCATCCGCTTGCGAGCGGCAAGTGAAGGCGACCGTCTGGCCGACACGGAGGTCTCGCGTGGGCAGATCTGTCACATGCAAACCGAGAACGCCGGGGGTGCTGGGAGTATCGGTGGCCCTGTCCCATCCATCGACGCCCCAGTGCACCAGGACGGACGTATCACGCAGGATGCGCAACTGCTGCCCTTCGCGAATCGTGGTCACCGGCATTCGCGGGGTCCAATGCGCGATGTCCACGCGAGGGACTTCGGCCTGGTACCGCAGCCACAACGCCTCAGGGCGATCGACCGGTGTTTCCTTTGCGATGCTGGCCGCGAGCTTGACGAACTCCGCGTGGGCCCAGACCAGCGGCATGGCCGAACCGGTGGGCCGTCCTGGAAAGAGCTTGCGCCCGGGTAGCGCCCTGTCATCCCAGACCTGCTCGGGGATGAGTCCGGATCGAGCGCTCATCCGGTTCATCGCGCGAAGGTAGGGCCGCGCGTCTTGTCCTGCGGCGAGCGCGAAGTGCCCACGTTCGCCCGTCAGCAGCGGCCACAGCCGCCCGCGACCGGTGCCGTCGTATGGGGCTCCCTCGGCATGCTCGCCGTACCCGTCGCCGTTGTAGCGGAACCATCCGGGTCCGCTCGGTGTGTCCCGGCGCAGCATCCGGTCCACGATCCTGACCGTTCCCTGGACCACAGGGTCTTCGGGACTGCGCAGGCCGAAACGCACCAGTTGGAGAAAGTCGGTCGAAAGGTGCTCGAACGCCGGCATGCTCAGTCCATCGGCGCGGTTGCGGATCGGGATCATGTCGTTCAATGCGTCGCGACTCCGGATCACATCGCCCGGTGCGCCTCGAATGTAGTAGGAGGGAACACCGTATCGGTCGGAGAGGGACGTTCCGGAGGCCACGCACCAGGCTTCGATATGGGAGTTCCAGTCGTCGGCGAGCAGGAGCAGGTCGTGGCGCACCTCCGTATCGAGGAGTTCGGCCCCGCAGACCAGCGCCGCGATGGCGA
Organism: Burkholderiales bacterium; assembly: GCA_026125595.1. Lineage (GTDB taxonomy): Bacteria > Pseudomonadota > Gammaproteobacteria > Burkholderiales. The sequence continues at coordinate 5,028 of JAHCKV010000235.1, forward strand.
TTGCCAGGGTGAAGGCATTCACGCCCGAGTTCTCCTCCCACCGATCCTGATCCGATGCGGGGCCCTGTCGGACGATGAATCCCAATGCGCGTCGGACCGTGTCCGCCACCTCGATCCCGTTCAATGCGTCGCGACGCCACAACTCGTACGCGAGCAAGACCGGAAAGGCGACTTCGTCGAGTTGAATCCCGACCCAACGCGGTGTGCCGCCGAGCCATTGATTCTGTGCCCAACGACCGTCCTCGAGCTGTGTCGCCACCAGATATCGCATAGTGTCCTGCGCCTCGTCGACGGCGCCGAGCGCGAGCAACGCGCCGGCGGACTCGACGAGGTCACGCGGCCAGATCAGGTGATAGCCGCCAACGTCGTCCGAGCGGTTTCCCCACGGAATGCTGAGGCTGGCGACCATGGCGCCGGGGTAGCCCTTGTCCTGGTGCGCCTTCAACACCATTGCCGACAGATGCATCTGCTCGCCGAATTCCGCCTCGATATCGTGGGCGTGAGCCTTGTCGAAATGCCACCCACGCCAGGATTCCGCCTGCGCGCGCCAGACGGTTTCGAACCGCTGGGCGAGTGCGCTGATCGCGAGCGTTGCGGCCGACTGCATCCCCGGGGCGAAGGCCAATGCGAGCACCGAATAGGTCGGCAACTTGCCCAGCAAAGCGACGTTTCCGGGGCCGGCTTCCTGAAAGATCCAGCTCATCCGCCCGTTACGCGCGAAGTCCTGCCAGCCGTCGCTGGCACCGACGTAGCCCGCGCTTGCGGCCTCCCAAGCGTCCTTTTGCGCGCGGTCGACCGCGGCCAGCGCCAGCGCGAAGGGCGCTCGCTCCGCTGCCAGCACCACGCGGCTGCGATCGGCGA
>JAHCKV010000236.1 GCA_026125595.1 Burkholderiales bacterium
CTTCGGCCCGAGGTACTTGAAGACCTCGACCGCCTCTTCCTCGCCGATGGTCATCAGCAGGATCGCACTGCGCGTGATGCCGTCCTCACTCATCGCGTCCGACCCAGTCCTTCACCACCTGCGCGACGATCGCCGGATTCTCCTTCGCCATCGCGCGCACTGCCTGCAGATCCGCGTCGTACGGCGTCGCGGAGCCCTGGCCGCCGGTGGACTCGCCATCTGCGTCGGTGACCGACAGCATGCCGCCGACAAGACCCTCCCCGTCTGCACCGACACCGGCCGCGGCGAGCTCCGGTTCGATCCTGTTCAGCTTGGCCACATCGCGGACCGCGGACAGCAGCATGCGCACGACGACGAGGATCGCCAGGATGATCAGCAGCGGCTTGCCCCATTCGTTGGCAAGCTCGCGGTAGGTCGGGTTCTCCCAGAACGGCATCGGCGTCGCGACCTCGGCCACCGCCGCGCGGAACGGCGCATTGACGACGTTCAGCGTGTCGCCGCGCTCCTTGCTGAAACCCATCGCTTCTCGCGCCAGATCGGTCACCTGGGCCAGCTCCCGGTCCGAAAGCGGCTTCAGCACCGGCTTGCCGTCCTCGATCACCGTCCGGTGATTGACGACCACCGCCACCGACAGCCGGCGGATCGCGCCGACCTCGGCCTTGGTATGACGGATGGTCTTGTCGACCTCGTAGTTGACGGTCTGATCCTTCTGCGAGCTGGTCGCCGGCGGCGGAGGCGCGCTTGCTGCGCCTGGCGGTTGGACCTGCGCGCCGGGCGCAGGCTGCACCAGCGGTGCCGCTGCGGCGCCCGGCGGCTGATTGGACAGCGCGCCGGGAACACCTTGCGCCGGTTGCGGTGTCGTGGAATTCGATTCGCTCGACTGCAGGCTGCGGATCGACTGGTCTTGCGGCGTGGGGTTCGGCTTGAAGACTTCCGACGTCTGTTCCGTCTCGGAAAAGTCGAGGCTCGCGGCAACCTGCGCACGAACGTTCTCCGGACCGGTCAATGGTCGCAGGATGTTTTCGATCCGCGTCGCGATCGTCGCTTCGACCTGGTGCAGATACTTCAGTTGCGACGGGTCGAGCAGATTCGTACCGGCATCGGCCCGCTGGCCGGACAGCAGTTCGCCGTCCTGGTCCACGACCGTCACGCTCTTCGGCGACAGATCGGGCACGCTGCTCGACAGCAGGTGGACGATCCCCGCGACCTGGGCTTCGTCGAGCGCCCGCCCCCGATACAGCGCGACTAGCACCGATGCGCTCGGTTTCTGCTGCTCGCGGATGAACACCGACGGCCGCGGGATCGCCAGATGCACCCGCGCCGATTCCACCGACGCGAGCGACTGGATGCTGCGAGCCAGCTCGCCCTCCAGCGCCCGCTGGTAGTTGACCTGCTCGGCGAACTGGCTGGTACCGAACTTCTGGTTCTCCATCAGCTCGAAACCGACCCCGCCGCCACGCGGCAATCCCTGGGAGGCGAGCCGCAGCCGGGTCTCGTAGACCATGTCGGCCGGCACCAGGATCGCACCGCCGCCTTCGGCCATCCGGTACGGAACGTTCATCTGCTGCAACGACGCGACGATGGCGCCGCCATCGCGGTCCGACACGTTGGCGAACAGCACCTTGAAATCGGGCGAGCGGCTGGCCAGTCCGAACGTGAAGACGATCGCGACCAGCGCCGCGATGCCGACGGCCAACGCGATCTTGCGGGTCTGACTGAGCTGATTGAACCCTCGCGCGAACGCGGCGAGGTCGAAAACGTTGCCGAGATTGCCGAGGCCCGGAGCGGACGCTGCCACCCCCGGTTCCTGAGCCTGTGCCTGAGCCTGTGCCATCAGCGTGTCGCGCCGTCAGCTCAGACTTGCATGTTCATGATTTCCTGATAGGCGGTGACCAGCCGGTTGCGCACCTGCACCATCGTCTGGAACGACAGGTTCGCCTTCTGCAGCGAAACCATGACGTCCTGGAGATTCACGTTGGGATCGGCCGCGTCGAAGGCGCGCTGCAGTTGACCGGCCTCCTGCTGGGCGGCATTCACCTGATCGAGCGACGCCTTCAGCAGGCCGGCAAAATCCGCCGCCCCGGCAGGATTTGCCGGGGCGTCGCCGGCCGCCTTGGCGGCTGTCTGGTTCATCTCCCGGAGGAGCTGGTCGATCCCTTGGGTGTTCATGGTGAAGTCTGGAACGGTCCGGGTGCGAAAACGGAGCCGCTGGCCCGGAAGGTTGCAATACGTGTGCCCGCAGTCATCACAGCTCTTCACCGCCGCCGGACGGCACCGCGAACCCTTCGGCGCGATACTGCTGCAATTTGTAGCGCAGGGTCCGTTCACTCATCCCGAGGCGCTCGGCGGCGGCGCGTCTGACGCCCTTCGCCTGTGTCAGCGTGTCGAGGATGTGCTTGCGTTCGAGGCTCTTCATGTCGACGGGTCCGGGGGCCTCGAGGGAAGATGCCGGGGCAGTTTCGCCGCGGAACCCGTCACGCGGCTCCCGCGGCAGTGCCAGATGCTCGGCTTCGATCACGCTGCCGGACGCGAGAATCATCGCGCGCTGCATCACGTTTTCGAGTTCCCGGATGTTACCGGGCCACCCATACCCGGTCAACGCAGCTTCCGCCGCCGGCGACAGCGTATGGACGCTGCGCGCGGTGCCCGCGAGGCCGCGTCCGAGCACGCGGCGCGCGAGCGGCACGATGTCCGCCGGACGCGACCGCAGCGGCGGGTTGTGCAACGGAAACACGTTCAGACGGGAGTAGAGATCTTCGCGGAACTTGCCGGCCCGGACTTCGGCCACCATGTCGCGGTTGGATGTCGCGACGACGCGGATATCGACCGGGATCGGCCGCCGGCCACCGACCCGCTCCACCTCCCGTTCCTGCAGCACCCGCAACAGCTTGGCCTGCAGAGTCAACGGCATCTCGGAAACTTCGTCGAGCAGCAGCGTGCCACCCTCGGCCTGCTCGAACTTGCCCGGCGTCGTGTTGGCCGCGCCGGTGAACGCCCCCTTCTCGAACCCGAACAGCGTCGATTCGAGCAGATTCTCGGGAATCGCCGCGCAGTTGATCGCGACGAACGGCCCGTCCGCCCGCGGTGACAGCCGGTGCAACGTCCGCGCGATGACTTCCTTGCCGGTACCGCTCTCGCCGGTGACCAGCACGGTGGCGTCGGTGCCGGCGACACGACGGACCAGATCGAGAATCTCGCGGGTGGCGGGATCGTCGGCGACCACCTGCCCGTCCTCGCCCCATGCGGCCGGCAGCATGTGACGCACGACCTGGGCGACCAGCACGTCGGGCTCGAACGGCTTCGTGATGTAGTTGCAGGCGCCGACGCGCATCGCCTCGACTGCACGGTCGATCATGCCGTAGGCCGTCATCAACAATACCGGCAGATGGGGCTGTCGCCGCTTGATCTCGGCCAGCAGTCGATGGCCGTCCATCGGTTTCATCTGCACATCGCTGACGACCATGCCGACGCGGGTGCGCTCGAGCCGGGCGAGCGCGCTCTCGCCGTCGATGGCTTCGACGACTTCATAGCCGGCCAGTTCGAGGGTGTCGCGCAGCGCTTCGCGCAGCGCGGGGTCGTCTTCGGCGATCAGGATCGGAAGTGGCTTCGTGCTCATGGCATCATCGGAAAGGTCAGGCGGTAGCCACTGCTTCGACATTGTGCAACGGCAGGCGCAGCGCGAACACACTGCCCTGGCCCGGCTCCGATTCCACGGTCACCTCGCCGCCATGGGCCTCGACCACCGAACGGACGATCGCGAGGCCGAGACCAGTTCCCTCCTGCCGGGTCGTGAAGAACGGTTCGAACAACCGATCGCGCACGGCCGGATCGATGCCGCAGCCGGTGTCGACGACGCGGATCAGCACATCGGACGCGCCCGCCGTCGCCACGAGCCGCACTCTCCCGCCCGACTCGCAGGCCGCCAGCGCGTTCTCGAGCAGGTTCAGCAGCGCCGCGCCGAGCGCCTTGCGACTGCCGCTCAACCACCGCTCGCCGGCTGCGCCCTCGGACTCGAAACCGACACCGCGCTCCTGCATCTGCGGCTCGATGGTATGGACGGCGTTCTGCAGCAGGTCGGCCAGCGGGAACACCTCACGCTCCGCCGCCTGACCACGGACGAACAGCAACATGTCCTGGATCATGTGCTCCAGGTGCAGCAGACGCTCGCGGATCCGGTTGCTGAACCGTTCGCGGTCGGCGTCCTTCAGACCCGGCCGCGACAGATTGGCGGCATGCAACAGCGCCGTCGCGAGCGGCGTCCGCAACTGGTGCGCGAGCCCGGCGGCCATCTCACCCATCGCGGAGAGCTTCTTGTGGTGTTCCAGCTGCGCCTGCAACCGCGCTGCTTCGGTCACGTCGTGCAGCAGCAGGATACGCGCGCCCACCGCATCGAGCGCGCTCTCGGACAACGTCACCCGCCGCACATCGGCGCCGACCGCGACGGTCCATTCCCGCGGAACCGCGCTCGGTTGCAGTCGCGACTTCGCCAGCGCACTCCACGGTTGCCCGACCAGATGGGCGCCGAGCAGCGCCCGCGCCGCGGGGTTGGACTGCATCACGGAACCGGCCGCGTCCAGCACGACGACACCGCCCGGCAACGCGTCGAGCAGCAACTCCAGCCGTTGCGACAACGCTTCCTTGTCGAGGTACTGCTGCTTCAGCTCACCGTTGGCGACGGCCAGCTCCGCCGCGAGATGTTCGACTCGCCCTTGCAACTCCTGGTATGCGGTCGCGAGCTGTTCCGAAGCGGCGTTGAAGATCGAGAACGCCGCTTCGAGATCACGCGGATCCACGGGATTGGCAGGGTCGGTCAACGGGACAGGTCCGGGGCGCATTGCAGACGCATCGGATTATGCGACCCGCACTGCGCCATGGCGAGCTTCGCGACACGAGGCGCCGACTTCGATTGACACTCTGGAGGTCGGGTGCTGAAATCCTTCGAAACCGGGAGAGTTCCCATGAAGCGCGTGACACGCATTCCACTTCTGATGCTCTGTTCGACACTCGCCATCGCGGGGTGCGACAGCATGCGTTCGATGATGACGAAGACCCATTCCGCGACCTCCATCGTGCTGCCGACGAAGGACAGCGTGGTGAAGGGCGTGGTGCGGTTCACGCAGCGCGAAGAACGCGTGCTCGTGTCCGGTCGCATCACGGGCCTGACACCGGGTCCCCACGGTTTTCACATTCACGAAAAGGGCGATTGCAGTGCGCCGGACGGCAGCAGTGCAGGACCGCACTTCAATCCGTCCACGTCCCGACACGGCGGCCTGCACGACGACATGCGGCACGGCGGCGATCTCGGCAACATCATCGCCGACGCCGACGGCGTGGCCGAGTTCACGATCGAGGCCGCCGGCATCAGCATCGGCGCGGAGCCGGACAGCGTCATCGGCCGTTCGGTGATCGTCCACGCGCAGCCCGACGACATGAAATCCCAACCCGCCGGCAACGCCGGACCGCGGCTGGGTTGCGGCCTGATCAGCCGGGCCGAGTAACACTTGCCCGATCGTCCCGCGCGACGCGGCGCCGGCACCGACGGTTGATCCCCTGGCTCGAGTCCGGCGATCCGTTTCCGCCGATCACCCGGGCGTTGCGACGCCCCAACGGACTGCTTGCCGCCGGCGCGGACCTGAGCGTGCCGCGGCTGCTCGACGCCTACCGCCACGGCATCTTCCCGTGGTACTCCGAAGGCGAACCGATCCTGTGGTGGAGCCCCGACCCCCGGATGGTGCTGGAGCCCGCGGCCTTCAAGATCTCGCGCTCCCTGGGCAAGACGCTGCGCGGCGGCACCCATGAGGTCCCGTTCGAGACGGATTTCCGTGCCGTCATGACGGCCTGCGCGCAACCCCGGCCGGGACAGGACGGCACCTGGATCTCCGCCGC
>JAHCKV010000237.1 GCA_026125595.1 Burkholderiales bacterium
CTACTGGCGCGGTGTGTCGCACAACCTGAACGCCGTCGTGGTGGAAGGGTTCATCGACGAACTGGCCTTGGCCTCCAAGAAAGATCCGATCCAGTACCGGATCGACAACCTGGAATACGGTCAGGAAAAGCATCAGTGGTCTGGTTTGTCCGCCGGTATTGCGGTGGGTGGGCGTCTGAAGGCCGTGCTCGAGGATGTTCGTGCCAAGTCCGGCTGGGACGGCAAGCAGATGCCTGCCGGTCGTGGCCGCGGTGTCGCGGCGATGGAAGGCTACAACTCCGTCATCGCGGTCGTCGTCGAAGTCAGCGTCACGAAGAACTACGACGTGATGGTCGACAAGGTCACGTACTCCATCGATGCTGGTCCGCTGATCCACCCGGATCAGGCGCTGGCGCAAGTCGAGTCGAGCACCATCTTCGGTCAATCGGCGTGCCTGTTCGGCGAGATCACCGTCAAGAACGGTGGAATCGAGCAGAACAACTTCGACGGTTATCGTGTGGTGCGCATGAACGAAGCGCCGAAGCAGATCACGGTCAACTGGCTCAAGCCGGCCGCCGATCAGCCGCCGGGTGGTCTGGGCGAGCCCGCAACCGCCGTGGTTCAGGCTGCGATCGGCAACGCCATTGCCGCCGCGACCGGAATCCGTGTCCGTCGCCTGCCGTTCACGCCCGAGAACATCAAGGCGTCGATCGTCTAAAGTGGCATAACCCCGACAGCGGCCCTCGGGCCGCTGGAAGGGCTTGGCAACACACCTCCGGCTTCAACGTTCGTTCTCTCGGGAGCGGGCGTTGAGGCCGGGTTCTTTTTGAGGCATCCTCCCACGTACTGTTGCTCTACCGGCGTTGGAATCGTCGCAGGCCGATTCGGCGGTGGATGCGTGTCGAGGGTTTCGTTTCAAGGACAACGTCCGATATGGATAGCGTCGATCTCCAGGTATTGAAAAGCGCGGCTGCATGGTTGGGTGAGGGTCATCGCGTGATCCTCGCCACCGTCACCAAGACGTGGGGTTCGTCGCCTCGTCCGCCCGGTGCGATGCTGGCGGTCCGCGGTGACGGTCTTGTCGCAGGTTCCGTGTCGGGCGGCTGTGTCGAAGACGATCTGATCGAGAAAGTCCGATCCCGGTCGCTGGCCGTCGACAAGCCTGAAACCACGATCTACGGCATCAGCAAGGAAGACGCGCAACGGTTCGGTCTGCCCTGCGGTGGTCGCCTCGAACTCGTGCTGGAACCGGTTCAGGACGCGGCCTCTGTCGACGGTGTGCTGGCCGGCATCGAGCGCCACGAACTGGTGGCCAGAAGTCTCGACATGGATTCCGGTGTTGCAGTGCTCGCGCCGGCATCGCGATCCGATCAGCTGGCCTTCGACGGCCGGCGGCTCGTGACCGTGCATGGTCCGAGGTGGCGCGTGCTGATCATCGGCGCCGGGCAACTGTCGAAGTACGTCGCCCAGATGGCCCAGGCGCTCGACTATGAAGTCGTGGTCTGCGATCCGCGTGAAGAATATGCCGAGACCTGGGATGTCCCGGGGGCGCGCCTGTTGCGCGGCATGCCCGACGATGTCGTCGTCGAACTCGATCTCGACAGCCACAGCGCCGTCGTCGCCGTGACGCACGACCCGAAGCTCGACGATCTCGCGCTGATGGAAGCGCTGAAGTCGCCGGCCTTCTACGTCGGTGCGCTCGGTTCGCGCGTCAACACCGAGAAGCGGCGTGAACGGCTCGCGCAGTTCGATCTGTCGCACAGCGAACTGGATCGGCTTCACGGCCCCGTCGGACTGCGGATCGGCAGCAAGACGCCGCCGGAGATCGCGATCGCAATCCTCGCCGAGATGACGGCCGTTCGACACGGCGTCGCATTGACGACCGTCGGCGACAAGAGCCTGGACAAGACCGCGACCGAAGCCGTGTGTGGGGTGAACGCGGCCTGACGTGCGGCAATACGCTCTTCGACGGGAGCCCGTGGGGCTCCCGTTCGTTTTTTCGACGGCGCCGCCGACTCGCGCTGCGTTCAACCCTGGAGAACATCGATGAGACTGAAAAACAAGATCGCGATCGTGACCGGTGCCGGTTCCGGGTTCGGAGAAGGAATCGCGAAGCGATTCGCCGAGGAAGGCGCCCAGGTCATCGTCGCCGATTTCAACGATGAAGGCGGCAAACGGGTCGCGGATGAAATCGCGGCGAAGGGGCAGCAGGCCCGCTTCGTCCATTGCGACGTGACTCGCGACGCCGACTGGGCTGCACTGGTCAAGGCGACGCTGGATGCGTTCGGTGGCCTGAACATCGTCGTGAACAACGCCGGCACGACCCACAAGAATCAGCCGCTGCTCGGCGTGACCGAAGATCAGTTCGATCGCATCTACGCCGTCAACGTGAAGAGCCTGTTCCACAGCGCGAAGAACTGCGTGCCGCATTTTCGCAGCCAGGGCGGTGGCGTGTTCATCAACGTCTGCTCCACGGCGGGGGTGCGACCGCGTCCGGGCCTCACGTGGTACAACGGATCGAAAGGTGCCGCCATCACGACCAGCCGTTCCATGGCCGCGGAACTGGGGCCCGACAAGATCCGGGTGTGCATCATCAATCCCGTGATTGGCGCGACTGCGTTGCTGGGCGATTTCATGGGGGTGCCCGACACGCCGGAGAATCGTGCGAAATTCGTGTCGACGATTCCACTGGGCCGCATGAGCACGCCGATCGACATCGCCAACGCCGCGTTGTGGCTGGCGTCGGACGAGGCGGAGTTCATCACCGGCACCTGCATCGAAGTCGACGGCGGTCGCTGCGTCTGACCCGGCGGGGCGGGCATCGCCCGCCACGCCGCATCAGCTGTTCTCGATGGCCGTTCCGGCGCGTTCGGCGGCGAGGCGCAGCGGCTCAGGCAGCGGCTGATCGGTGATGACGCGGGACAGCGCGTCGAATCCGCATATCACTTCGAGCGCGGCGCGACCGAACTTGGTGTGGTCCAACGTCAGGAACGACAACGGGGCGCGCCGCAGCATCGCGCGCTTGATCGCCGCTGCGCCCGGTACGGCTTCGCTCGGACCCTCTTCGGTTACGCCGCTCGCACCGATGATCGCCACGTGCGCGTGGAAGCGTGCCAGGAACTCCACTGCATCCTCGCCCAGCACGCTGTTCTCGTCGGCGTTGTAGCGTCCGGGACACAACAGCACGAGGAATGTCGGATTCGCACCGGCGGCCGCAGCCACGGCCACCGAATTGGTCACGATCGTGAGGTTGCGGCGCTGCTGGGCGAGATGTTGCGCGACGGCGCGTGTCGTCGATCCGCCATCGAGCATCACCAGCTGTCCGTCGGCGACGTGGTTCACGGCCATTGTCGCGATCCGGAAACGCTCCGCCACCTGGGCGCGATCGCGCTCGCTGGCGATGGGTTCGGCGGTGAACGGCGCGGTGGCACCACCGTAGGTGCGCGCCACCAGACCTGCGTCGCCGAGCTCATCGAGGTCCCGACGGATCGTCTCGCCGGAAACACCGAGCCGTTGTGCCAACTCTGATACGCGGATCGCGGCGGATGCGCCGACTTCGGCGATGATCAGGGCGTGGCGTGCGTGCTTGGTCAGGCGTTCGGCTTCCATGTCCGGGCTTCGATCAGTGCATCGGCGACTTCGGCGAACCCGCGGCCGCCGGGAGACGTCGTGATCCAGTGGGGCAGGTCGGTCATGGTGTTCGCGAAGGTTCGCACGTTCGCGACACCGACCGCCTGCGGGAAATGGTGGAACATCGGCGCGTCGTTCGGCGAATCGCCGACGTAGACGATCGAATCGCGCGCGGCGTCCAGATCGATGCCGAACCGTTCGGCGAACAGCAACCGGCTGGTCGACAGTTTGTCGTAGCCGCCGAACCAGCCGTTCACGTGGATCGACGACACTTTCGCGGTCGCACCGAACCGATGAAACACGTCGACAATGCGTTGAACCGCCACCGGCGGCAATGCGGGTACGTCTTCGCAGAAATCGATGGCCAGATCGGCTTCGCGGTAGGCTTGATCGGCCGCGATCGCGGTACCGGGAATCTCGGTCAGCACCGCTTGGGCGATGGCATCGAGCCGGGTCCGGTCGTCGCCGCGGTCAGCCACGGCCTTTGCATAGCGGCGGATCATCCGGCGCGCCGCCTCGTCGTAGCGAAAGTAGAACGCCCCGTTCTCGCCGACCACCGCGTCCACCGGCCATTGGCGTGCGATCAGATCGCACCAGCCGGCGGGGCGCCCGGTCACCGGGACGACGCGCAATCCCGCGGCGCGAAGACGCTCCAGCGCGGCGTATGCGACCGCGGGGAGCCGGCCGTGTTCGGTGAGGGTGTCGTCGATGTCCGTGAGCACGGCGACGATCCCGGCACGGACCGAAGCGGGGCAACTTGCCCACGGCTGCATGACCTCACGCATCGGCGACGAAAGCGGGCAGCAGTCCGGCCAGTGCGGCGAGGTCCAGCATCGTGAAGCGATCGCGGATCCGGCGCGCGTGCAGCACCGCTTGTCGGTAGAACGGTCGGGGAACCCCCAGCGCTTCCGGTGTTCGCGGTGCCGCGAGGTCGTTCAGCGCCGCATCCAGCGTTGCCACCGGTCGCATCACGGCGTCGATGCGCGCACGGATCTCCGGCCACCGGGTATGCAAGCGATCGGTCAATGCAGCGGTCGTGTCGGCGTCGAATCGCTTCGGCGCGAATGCCGACCAGCATTCGGCGCCCAGCTCGGAGCCGAAATGATCGATGAACGCGGTCTCGGTGTCGTCCGTCGGTCGCAACGTCGGCGGTTCCGCCCGAGACAGCAGCAGCGTTTGCAGGCGAGCCATCGTCAGTGTCGTCACCGCGATGTGTTCGCCGTGGAAACTGGTCGGCCACGCGGGATCGCCCAGCATGTCGAGGTAATGGCTGATCAGGTGCTCTCCCTGGCTCGCGGGATACGAACCGCCGCACAGCGTCATGCCGAAACCGGACAACACGAGCGTGCGGGCGAGCAGTTCGAGTGCTGTCCGATCGCCGGTACGCAGGCCGGCGGCGCTGGCGATCAGGGCCGATTCGTCTTCCGCGAGCAGCCGGAACGGCGTTTCCCGGTAGGCCGTATCGAGCAGCAGATGCGACAGCAGCCAATCCGCTTGCGCCGTCGGCCGGCAGATGGAATCGCCGAAGCCGGCAGCGATCAGGCGCGGGGGCGCTGCAGCCAATACGTCGAGATCGAGGAATACCCCCCGCGGCGCGGAGGCGGGCAGGGATTTCTTGTGCCCGTGTTCGGTGATGGCGGCACTGACCGACGTGTAGCCGTTCATCGACGGCGCCGTGCCGAACACGACGTATGGTTTGCCGTCGCAATGGGCAGCGTACTTCGTGAGATCGTTGACCGTGCCGGAGCCGACAGCGACGAGCATCGTGGCGCCGCATGCCGCAGCCCGGACGTGGGCCACGGTATCGGCGTCCGGTTGAGGGCCGATAGGCAGCAGCACTTCCGTCACTTCATGTTGCGGGCTCAGGGCGGCAACGACGGCTGCGCCCATGGCCGCGCGCGTAGCGGGGTCGTGGATCACGGCGATGCGTTCGCCCGCTTCGAGCGGTGCCACCAGCGTTGCGGCGGCAGCGGCCAGGTCGTGGCCGATCACCACCGATCGCACGGGCACCGTCAGCATTCCGGCAGCGTCTGCGTCGGGCATCGTGCCGGCCAGCAGTCGGTTCAAGGTCGTGGTCATCGAAGCGAGTCCGTTGTGCCGCACGCAGACGGGTCATGGACCGAAGGCAGAGCCTCCGTCGGGCCGCGCTGAACATGCTGACCGAACCAGATATGGATGGCACCCATGTCCGGTCCGGCGAGATCGATGAAGGTCTTGGTCCGGCGAAACAGGAAATCGTCGGCGGTCTTGGCGTCTTCGTGGTCGATC
>JAHCKV010000238.1 GCA_026125595.1 Burkholderiales bacterium
ATTTGCCGCTCGCCTGGGCATCCTCAGACCAATGGGAGCCCATCAATGCCGTCCGAACTTGCCCGCAACGCTTGGAATCGCGAAGAGCCGCGTGATACATCGCGGCCATCTCTGCATGCCGTCATCAACTCAGATCGGGGAACGCCCATGAGCGCTCGCTTCGCCAACGACTTCACCACCGGCCTCGCGAGTGTCGATCCCGAAATTGCCGACGCCATCGGCAAGGAGCTCGGCCGGCAGCAGCACGAAATCGAACTGATCGCCTCCGAGAACATCGTCAGCCGGGCGGTGCTCGAGGCGCAGGGCTCGATCATGACCAACAAGTACGCCGAGGGCTATCCCGGCAAGCGCTACTACGGCGGCTGCGAGTTCGTCGACGTGGCCGAGCAGCTCGCGATCGATCGCTGCAAGGCGCTGTTCAAGGCGGAGTACGCCAACGTGCAGCCCCACTCCGGTTCCCAGGCGAATCAGGGCGTCTTCACCGCGCTGCTGCAGCCGGGTGACACGATCCTGGGCATGTCGCTGGCCCACGGCGGTCACCTGACGCATGGTTCCCCGGTCAATCTCTCGGGCAAGCTGTACAACGCCGTGGCCTACGGCCTCGATGCCGACGAGGTGATCGACTATGCGCAGGTCGCGGATCTGGCCGAGCAGCATCGTCCGAAGCTGATCATCGCCGGCGCTTCGGCCTACTCGCTGCGGATCAACTTCCGGCGGTTCCGCGAGATCGCCGACAGCGTCGGCGCGCTGCTGATGGTCGACATGGCGCACTACGCGGGCCTGGTTGCCGCCGGGCTGTACCCCAATCCGGTCGGTGTCGCGCATGTGGTGACCAGCACCACGCACAAGACGCTGCGCGGCCCGCGCGGCGGCATCATCCTGGCCCAGGCCGAACACGAGAAGGCGTTCAACTCGTCGATCTTTCCCGGCATTCAGGGCGGGCCGCTGATGCACGTGATCGCCGCGAAGGCGATCGCGTTCAAGGAAGCCATGGCGCCCGCGTTCCGGCAATACCAGGAACAGGTGCTCGACAACGCGCTCGTGATGACCAAGGTGCTGACGGAACGCGGGTTGCGCCTCGTGTCGGGACGCACCGAGAGTCACGTGTTCCTGCTGGACCTGCGCGCGAAGAAGATCACCGGCAAGGAGGCTGAAGCCGTCCTGGGGCGCGCCCACATGACGGTCAACAAGAACGCCATTCCGAACGATCCGGAGAAGCCCTTCGTCACCAGCGGCATCCGGATCGGATCGCCGGCCATGACGACCCGCGGTTTCACCGAACTGGAAGCCGAGAAGCTCGCCCACCTGATGGCCGACGTGCTCGACGCGCCCCGCGACGATGCCGTCGTGGCGCGGGTGGCCTCCGAAGTGAAGGCGCTGTGCGCGCGCTTCCCGGTGTACGGCGCGACGTCTCCGGAGGCCCGCGCGACCGTGGCCGCCTGATCGTCCGGTCGGGGTCGGCGTCTTTCCCAGATGAAATGCCCCTTCTGCAGCCACGCGGATACCCAGGTGGTGGATTCGCGCGTCAGCGAAGAGGGCGACAGCGTCCGCCGCCGCCGTCGCTGCCTGTCGTGTGACAAGCGCTTCACGACCTACGAGACGGTGGAGTTGCGGCTGCCGCAGGTGATCAAGTCCGGCGGTCGTCGCGCCGAGTTCCAGCCCGAGAAACTGCGCACCAGTTTCACGCGGGCGCTGCACAAGCGCCCGGTCGCGACGGAGCACGTCGACGCGGCGATCCAGCGCATCACGCAGAAGTTGCTGGCGCTCGGCGAGCGGGAAGTGCCGTCCCGCACCATCGGTCAGATGGTCATGAAGGAGCTGGCGCGGCTCGACAAGGTGGCCTACATCCGGTTCGCGTCGGTGTATCGCAGCTTCCAGGACGTGGACGATTTTCGCGACGCCATCGACGAGGTGGCCAAGCCCGCACCGAAGCGGCGCCGCGCGCCCGCCACCCGCTGAGGGCCGCAACAGGCATGGCGTTCACGGCGGAGGATCACCGGTTCATGACGCGTGCGCTGCGTCTCGCGGCGCGCGGGCTGGAGACCACGACGCCGAATCCGCGCGTCGGTTGCGTGCTGGTGCGCGACGGCGAAATCGTCGGCGAAGGGTTCCACGTGCGAGCCGGCGAACCCCACGCCGAAGTGCATGCATTGCAGGCAGCCGGTGCTCGCGCGAACGGTGCCACCGCCTACGTCACGCTCGAACCGTGCAGCCACCACGGCCGCACGCCGCCCTGTGCGGATGCGCTGGTGGCCGCCGGTGTGGCGCGTGTCGTGGCGGCGATGGAGGATCCGAATCCAGTCGTGTCCGGTCGCGGACTGGAACGACTCCGCGCCCATGGCATCGTCGTCGACGGCGGGTTGCTCGAAGCACGGGCGCGCGAACTCAATCCCGGATTCATTTCGCGGTTCGTCCGGCATCGTCCTTGGGTGCGCGTCAAGATCGCCGCCAGTGTCGATGGCCGCACCGCGCTGGCGAACGGCATCAGCCAGTGGATCACCGGTCCGGCCGCGCGGCGTGACGGTCATCGCTGGCGTGCGCGGTCGTGCGTCGTGATGACCGGCATCGGCACACTGCGCGATGACGACCCGCGACTCACGGTGCGAGACGTGCCCTGCCGGCGGCAGCCGTTGCGCCTGGTGGTGGACAGCCGATTGCAGATGCGCGCCGACGCGCGAATCCTCGAAGGCGGCGGTGTCATCGTCGCGACTGCCAACGGCGACGCTGGCCATCGCGCCGAGCTGGAAGCCCGTGGGGCGGAAATCTGGGACCTGCCTGACGGAACCGGCAAAGTCGACCTGGCGGCGTTGATGGCGCGCCTGGCGGAGCGGGGTCACAACGAAGTACTGGTGGAGGCGGGCATCAACCTGCACAGTGCCCTGATGGCGGCCGGCGTCGTCGACGAACTGATCCTGTATCTGGCGCCGTCGATGCTCGGAGATACCGCGCGCGGCATGTTGCGACTGCCGCCGATGGAAACCCTCGACGGGCGCCTCGATTTCGAATTCCACGACGTCCGACGCTTCGGGCCCGATCTGCGGTTGCTCGCGCGCTTCGCGACTCCTTGAAGGACAAGCCATGTTCACCGGATTGGTACAGGCCGTCGGACGCATCACGCAATTCGACGTGCACGGGCAGGGGGCCAGAATCGCCGTGGCGTCAGGAGATCTCGATCTCTCCGACGTGGCAATCGGCGACAGCATCGCCGTGAACGGTTGCTGTCTGACGGTCGTGGCGATGGACGCGCATGGATTCGCGATGGATGTGTCGCGCGAGACCCTCGATTGCACCGCCGGTTTTGCGCCGGGCGCGCGGTTGAATCTGGAGAAGGCGCTGCGTGCCGGCGATCGCCTCGGTGGCCACATCGTGACGGGTCATGTGGACGGCATCGGCAATGTCGAGGCGAGCGAGCCGATCGACGACAATCGACGCTTCGTGTTCCGGATGCCCCACGATCTCGTGAAGTATGTCGCGCGCAAGGGCTCGGTGACGATCAATGGCGTGAGCCTCACGGTGAACGCCGTCGGCGACGATTGCTTCGAGGTCAATCTCATTCCGCACACACTCGCGATGACCACGCTCGGCGATTTGCGCGTCGGTGATGCGGTCAATCTCGAGATCGATCTGATCGCGCGTTACGTCGAGCGCATGCTGGGGAAATCGACCGCCGATTGAAGGAAGCGTGCCCGTCGTGCACGTTCCATGGGTCGTGGCGGCGGACGACATCGCGCAACGGTCGTAAGCTGTCGTCGCGGACGATCCGGCGCCGTACGCATCACTTCCGACAATTCCCGGTCACTGCGAGGAGATTTCCCGATGCCCCTGGTTCGTCACCTGATCCGCTCAGGCGTCTGCGCTGCGCTGTTCGGTCTGCACCTGTCCGCCGCGTCGGTCCAGGCGCAGAACCTGTCGCTGGAACTGCTCGCCGAGGGCCTGACGGCGCCGGTGCATCTCGAGGAGCCCGATGACGGCAGCGGCCGGCGCTTCATCGTGCAGCAGGATGGTGTCGTGCGCGTGCTCGACGCCGAGGGCCGGCTGGCGGCCGAGCCGTTCCTCGATCTGCGCACGCGACTCACGCCGCTCGAACAGGGTTTCGAGGAACGCGGTCTGCTCGGTTTCGCGCTGCATCCGGCGTTCGCGCGCAACGGCCGCGTGTTCGTCACCTACTCGGCACCGCTGCGCGCCGGTGCACCGCAGAGCTGGAACCATACGCGCCGTGTCTCCGAGTTCACGACCGAGCCCGGCAATCGGTCGAAGGTCGGGCTCGATTCCGAGCGCGTGCTGCTCGAGATCGATTGGCCCAGCCGCAAGCACAACGGCGGCGGACTGGCGTTCGGTCCCGACGGTTTCCTGTACATCGGTTTCGGGGACAGCGGCTATTCCCATGGCGTCGGCAAGAAGGTCATCTGGGAAGCCTTCGAGGTGCCAGCCGAGGCGTTGATCTGGGATCACCTGGCGCAGGATCGCGAGACCCTGTTCGGCAAGATCCTGCGCATCGACATCGATCGTGGCTTCCCCGGCTATGCGGTCCCGCGCGACAACCCGTTCGTGAAAGGGCAGGGACGTGGCGAGGTGTGGGCCTGGGGTCTGCGCAACCCGTACCGCATCGCTTTCGATCGCAATGGCAGCGGCGATTTCTATGTGACGGCCGTGGCCGAGACGCTTTGGGAGGCCGCATACCGGGTGCGCGGCCCCGGCAACTTCGGCTGGCCGGTGATGGAAGCGACCCATTGTGTCGACCGGTTGAAGCCACGCCAGCCGCCTGCCAGCTGCCCGAACCGTGACATGTTCGGCGCCGGATTCGAACTTCCGGTGGTCGAGTACGCCAACATGCAGGTCGCCCATCCCGACACCAAGCTCGGCATTGCCGGCGTGGGCACCGCCATCACGGGTGCGCGCCTGTACCGCGGCAACGGCATCCCCGATCTGGCAGGGCAACTGGTGGTGACCGACTGGAGCGCGGATTTCAAGAAGCCTTCGGGCCAGATATTCGTGGCGCAGCCCTCGACCAGGCCGGACGAACTGTGGCCCCGGCGCAAGCTGCTGCAGCTGGACAGCCGCGTGGTCGGCTTGGCCGAGGACCGGGCCGGCGAGCTGTATATCCTCACGAACGAGACTTTCGGCCCCTACGGCAACACCGGCAAGGTGTTCCGGCTGACCACGCGCTGACCGGCGCCATCGTGCATCGGCGGCTTCGGCCCGCCGATGCACGCGGGTAGAATGTCGGCCTCGTCGTTTGCCCCAGGGCACATTCCGTGTGCCCGTTGCTCATTTCCACCATTGCCATGATGTCCTCTCTTGCCTCCCGTCCGGGCCGGCGGCCTGCCGGTCGCTTCCGTTCGCCGTCGTCGTGCCCGCCGTTGCCCCGGCGCGAGGTACGCCCATGACCATCGCCGCGGTGCCCGATATCGTTTCCGAGTTGCGCGACGGCCGCATGGTCATCCTGGTCGACGACGAGGAACGCGAGAACGAAGGCGATCTGATCATGGCGGCCCAGTTCGTCACGCCGGCGGCCATCAACTTCATGGCCAAGCATGGTCGCGGGCTGATCTGCCTGACCTTGACCGAAGCTCGTTGCCGGCAGCTCGAACTGCCGCCGATGGTCACCCGCAACGGTGCTCCCCATGGCACGGCGTTCACGGTCTCCATCGAAGCGGCCGAGGGTGTGACGACCGGCATCTCGGCCGCCGACCGCGCGCACACGGTGCAGACGGCGGTGCGACGCGATGCGCGGCCGACCGATCTGGTGCAGCCCGGCCACATCTTTCCGTTGACCGCGCAGAACGGCGGCGTGCTGGTCCGCGCCGGGCATACCGAGGC
>JAHCKV010000239.1 GCA_026125595.1 Burkholderiales bacterium
CGGCTGAGGGCCGCTTCCATGCGCGACAGCTGATCAAGGCGAGCGCGAACATCGGCGAGCCGCAGCGCAGCCAGTTCCGCGGCCTCGCTGCAATGGGTCCCGTCGTCCAGTCTCAACAATTGCGCTATCTCGTCGAGATTGAAACCGATGCGCTGGGCCGATTTCACGAACCCGACCCGAGCCACGTCGGCTCCGCCGTAGCGGCGAATACCCCGAAAGGGCCGATCCGGTTCGCGCAAGAGTCCTATGCGCTGATAGTAGCGGATGGTCTCGACATTTACGCCGACGGTCTTGGCGAGTGCGCCGATGGTCAGATGCTCCGATTCGCGCTTCATGATCGCTTGACTCCGTACTCGACTACGGCGTTAACGTTACCGCAGCCAATGAAATCCCGAAAGGAGAACCTCATGCCCGAACCCGTCGGCGGCCGTGGGACGCTCGCGGCAGGCGGCCTTGCGGCGATCCTCGCCTCGGGTTGCTGTCTCGGACCACTCGTGCTGGTGACTCTTGGCTTCAGCGGTGCGTGGATCGGCAATTTGACGATGCTCGAACCTTACCGCCCTCTGTTCATCGGCGCGGCGGTGATCGCGTTGATCTTCGCTTATCGCCGCATCGTCCGTCCGATCTCCGCCTGCAAGCCTGGGGAAGTGTGCGCCTTGCCCGAAGCGACGAAAGCGTACAAGGCCGTCTTCTGGACCGTCGCGGCTCTGGTGGGAGCCGCCATCGTGTTCCCCTACGTCTTGCCGCTGTTCTATTGAAAGGAATCCCCTATGCGAAAGCTCGCGGTTGTCCTTGCCTCGGCGGTCGCCGTTGCTTCCCCGGCGTTGGCCGCTACGAGAACCGTCACCCTGTCCGTACCCGGCATGACCTGCGCCGCCTGCCCGATTACGATCAAGAAGGCGCTCTCGAAGGTCGATGGCGTGGAAAGGACAGAGGTCAGTTTCCCGACACGGGAGGCCGTGGTGACCTTCGACGACACCAGAACCAACGTGGAGGCATTGACCAAGGCCACGGGAAATGCCGGCTATCCGTCGTCCGTCAAGCACTGAGCATGAAAACATGGCAGACATGATCGTAGTACGAGCCGAGCGATCCACAGGTGAGGCTGCGGGCACTCCATTGCGGGTAGCCATCATCGGCAGCGGTGCGGCAGCGATGGCCGGTGCGCTCAAGGCCGCGGACGGCGGCGCTCAAGTCACCATGATCGAGCGCAATACCGTCGGCGGTACGTGCGTCAATATCGGCTGCATACCATCGAAGATCCTGATCCGCGCTGCTCACATCGCTCATCTGCGCCGAACCAGCGCATTCGACGACGGAATCGCGTCGGCCTCGCCGAGGATCCTGCGCGAACGCCTCCTCGCGCAGCAGCAGGCGCGCGTGGCGGAACTACGCTTCGCCAAGTACGAGCGCCTCCTCAAGGAGAGGCCGGCCATCACGTTGCTTCGCGGCACAGCGCGTTTTCACAACGATCACAGCCTTCTCGTGCATATGGTCGGCGGTGAAGAGCGCGCAGTAAATTTCGATCGCTGTCTGATCGCCACCGGCGCCAACGCGGCCATCCCCCCGATTCCCGGTTTGATGGACACACCCTTTTGGACCTCCTCCGAAGCGCTTGCGAGCGACGCCATTCCGACGAGGCTGGCGGTCATCGGCTCATCGGCCATCGCCGTGGAACTGGCCCAAGCCTTTGCGCGGCTGGGCAGCAACGTCACGATACTCGCTCGCGGCGCTATGTTGTCTCGCCATGATCGACCAATCGGCGAGTCCCTAATGGCAGCTTTTCGCGAAGAAGGGATCGAAGTCCGGGAGCACACGCAGGCGAGCAACGTCTGCTTCGCGAACGGCGAATTCGTTCTCCTTGCCGCGAACGACAACGTTCACGCCGACGCCCTACTGGTGGCGACCGGCCGAACGCCCAATACGAGGGACTTGGGGCTCCACGCGGCGGACGTGACCGTCAACGCGCAAGGTGCCATTGTGATCGACGAGGCCATGCGTACAACCGCGGCGGGCATCTACGCCGCCGGCGACTGCACCGATCAACCGCAGTTCGTCTATGTGGCAGCTGCGGCCGGCACCAACGCGGCCGACAACATGATGGGCGGCAAATCGCTCCTCGATCTGGCCACCATGCCCGCGGTGATTTTCACAGACCCTCAGGTAGCCACCGTGGGCTATGACGAGGCAGGGGCACAGCGCGCCGGAATCGTGGCGGAAAGCCGCCTCCTGAGCTTGGACAATGTACCTCGCGCGCTCGTCAACTTCGACACCCGCGGCTTCATCAAGCTGGTTGCCGAAGCCGGGAGCGGCCGCCTTGTCGGGGTCCAGGCCGTGGCGGCGGAAGCAAGCGAGATCATTCAGACCGCTGCGATCGCCATTCGCTCCCGAATGACGGTCCAGGATCTCGCTGATCAGCTGTTTCCCTATCTGACGATGGTGGAAGGACTGAAGCTGGCCGCACAGACCTTCGCGAAGGATGTCACGCAATTGTCCTGCTGCGCAGGGTAGTGGACGTCCGTCGACGCGATCACGATCTGCAATAGGCAATCCGGGCTGCACGTTCGGTTTCTCCCCGTCCAGCAATGTGGCGTAGGCGGAAACGGGGACCCTGCGAGCACACGGTACGGGCTACGGGCATAACGATCGGCGGCCCTTCCGATCAACGTCCGGCGTTGACGCTCCACCCGACAGCCAGCACTCGAAACCCCTCGGGGGCGCGGGCGAGGCACCTGCGCCCCCGCAAGCGCGACCCATCGGAGTTCGTTTCCGACTCACGCACCGCGATCTGCCTCGGTCGTGACTATTGCGTCACGGAGATGCCGTCGAACCGGCCGCTCTGCAGAGCTTCGCTTGTCTGAATTTCTGGGCTGCCTCTACCAACGCACCCTCCGATACCTTACATCATCGATGTAGACGTCGATCACATTGGACGATCGCTGAGCGGGAAGAAGAGCTAGTTGATCGTAGTACCAGACAACCCGGACTTGGTACCGCTGACCGCCCCACCAGCCATCGTCCTGCATCGGCAAGTACGCTGTGCCCTGCCCGACTTTGCGCCCCACGCAAACCTTGGAAGGGGCGGGCGTTCTCATGACGCTGATCCCACCATATCTCGCTTGGCCGAGGATACCCCCATCTCCGATCCCCGCATGGATGACCCTTGAAGCCGACGAAGCGGCACCGAACTGCCCCGCGGGCAATTCCGTCATCCCTGCCGGGCAGAGATCGTAGTAGCTGGACGTTGGCTTCGCGTAAGAACTGCCTCCGGATCGACAACTCGGGAACGGGTGCCCGTGCCGGAGATGTCGGCGCAGCCGCTCGATCGGCGGCTGACATTCGCTCACCGCGTCGGGACCGTCGGGGTTGGACAAGCAGAGCAGCACTTCGCAGCCCCACAGGTCTTCCGCCCGTGCACTGGAACTTCCCCACACCGATCCGAGAACAACCACGCACCACGGCCATGCTCGCATCATCTCCTCCTGTTTCAAGTCATCCGGCGAACGACTTCAGAAGCTGATCCACGGCGCTCTGGAGTTCGTCCTCAGTCAATGGTCGGGCCGGGACGTCGCGGGCCCTTTCAGATCCGTGATGAACGGCCTCGTTCTCTATGGCAACGGTCGCTGCCTCGCCATGTGGGGTAGCCGCGACCTCGATCGCCGAAAGCGCCGGGGGAGGAGCAAGCCGTGCCGTGAAACGCTTATCCTCGAAGTAGCGAATCTTTTGGCTCAGGATCGGACGCGAGCCCTCGTAGAAGACAATCGCCTGGTCGGCGCCGATCTCCTTCACTTCTTGCGGCAGTAACAGCGCCCGTCGCTGATCGCTGATATTGACGCTCGGCCCCTTGCCGCCGCCGAACACGGCGCGCGACAGGGTCCTGGATTTGACTGTCGTGGTCCCCAGCTCTTCCGAGATCTCCCTGGCGTCTGAGATATCCTTGGGCGCGTAGACGATGCGGGCCGCGAGGGTCTTGACCATAGTCTCGGCCGCGTGATGGCCATAGACCTCGCGCAACTGCGACGGCGTCTGGATCACCAAAAGCACCCGCACGTTGTAGCCCGGGAGGTAGGAGATCGCTTCGGCCACGATCGGGATGCGGCCCAACGCGGTGAACTCGTCCAGCAGCATCAGCACCTGGTGTTTGAGTGCCGGGTTGTGCTCGGGAAGCGCGCGCGTCTGCAGGCCGATGGCCTGCTGGAAGAACAGGCTCAGCACCGGCCGCAGCCGGTGGAGATCATCGGGGTTGACGCCCACGTAAATCGACGTCGTCGCCTTGCGCAGATCGCGCAAGTCGAAGTCGCTCTCCGAGGTGGCCGCGTCCAGCATCGGATTCAGCCAGAGATCGAGGCGACTGGTGAAGGTCTTGCGGATACTGCTGGCGGTGACTGGCGCCAGATCGATCACGTCGTAGAGCGCCCGCACGCATTCGGACGACAACGCATGCTGCGTCCGGTTGCGACCTTCGACGATCCGCTTCCAATGCTTGCCGAAGCCCTCATCGTCGCTGGCCATTCCCTGGCGCAGCACCTCGCCGAGCGTGCGCGGCAGACGTGGCGTCTCGAAAAGGTATAGCGCGACGCCGAGGAACAGTGCCCGCGCCGACGCGGTCCAGAAAGGGTCGACCCCTGGCGGATCCGGGTAGAGCATATCGGCGATCCGCTGCAAATCGTTGATGCGCCGCGGATGCGCGTCGGAGACGTAACCGAGGGGATTCCAGCGCGAGGTGCGCCCGTCCTCGGCGAACGGGTCGAACAGAAAACACGCCTGGCCATTGCCCTGGCGGTAGCCAGCCGTCAACGTCCAGTTCTCGCGCTTGATGTCCACGCAGACCACCGAACCGGGCCAGTTCAACAAATTGGGGATCACCACCCCCACGCCTTTGCCGGTGCGCGGCGGTGCGGCCAGCAGCACACCTTGCTGACCTGCGAGCGTGAGACATCGGTTGCCCAGCCGTCCGAGGATGATGCCCTCGTCGCCCAGCAGTCCGGCACGCTTGACCTCGTGACGCCGCGCGAACCGTGCTTCGCCGTGCAGCGGCCGCGCACGGGGGATCAGCATCAGCGCCGCCGCTCCGACAACGAGCCCGAAACCTGCACACGTGCTCCAAACGAGATGCCGACGGACTTCGGGGCGGTCGCCGAAGTAGTACTGGTAGCGGATCACGGTGAGCGGGGTCGCCTCCTGCGGCCTCCCGTGGATCGCCGACAGGAAGAAATAGCCCGAGGCGTACAGGCCGGCCAGGAGCGCGAGCAGCACGCCCACAGCGACCTTCGCCGGGCTAATGGCGCTGCTGCCGCTTGGCCCCCGGGTCATACCAGATCTCCTTCACGAAACGCCGCTGGTTCTCCATGCCGAACTGCACCACCACGTCCACCAGCATCAGCAGCAGGCTCTTGATGTCCTCGCGCGCGAGGTCGCGCCCGCCCGGGCTTTCCTTCACCAGCAGCATGAGTTGCTCGAAGGCGAGCCGGGCGCTGGAAGCGTGCACACTGGTGATCGAACCCGGGTGCCCGCTGTTGACGTTGCGCAGGTAGTAATAGGCCTCGTCACTGCGCAGCTCCGCCAGCAGAATTCGGTCGGGCCGCATGCGCAGACAGCTTTCCAGCAACTGCTTGGGCGTGACGCGCGCCTGCCCCTGGCCGTCCTTGGCGTAATACAGGCGCACGTGATTCGGCTGCCGGTGCAGGACCAGCTCGTGGGCATCCTCGATGGTGATGAGGCGCTCCTCGGGTGGAATCTCGAGGATCAGACCTTTGGTGAACGTGGTCTTGCCCGATCCGGTCGGCCCGGACA
>JAHCKV010000024.1 GCA_026125595.1 Burkholderiales bacterium
CAATACCTGTCGCCATGACCGCCGCCCGTCTTCCGTCGCACGCTCGCCGCCGCTTCATCGCGGCCCTCGGCGTCGCCGCGGCGGCGGTCACCCCGGTGGCCCGCGGCACCTCCCCACCGCGAACACACGTGTTCCACAACCCCGACTGCGCGCTGCACGACACCGGTCCCGGCCATCCGGAAACGCCGGAGCGCGTCGCGGCCGTGGTGCGCGCGCTGGAAGCCGCGGCGCGCGACGGATCGATCGCGATGGTCCGAGCCGGCGCCGCGACGATCGACGATCTGGCGTTGGTGCATGACCGCCGCTACATCGATCTCGTGCGATCCGACATCGCGGCAGGTCTGCCGGAACTGTCGACCGGCGACACACCGCTGTCGGACGGTTCGTGGACTGCGGCGCTGGCCGCGGCCGGTGCCGTGGTCGCGGCGGTCGACGCCGTGATGGCCGGCCGCTGCCGCAGCGCGTTCTGTGCGATCCGCCCGCCCGGCCACCACGTGTCGCAGCGGCGCGGCATGGGCTTCGGCCTGTTCAACAATCTCGCGATCGGCGTGCGCCATGCGCAGCGTCGGCACGGCGTCGGCCGCGTGCTGATCGCCGACTGGGACGTGCATCACGGCAACGGGACGCAGGCGATCTTCGAAACCGATGGCAGCGTGCTGTTCTTCGATACCCATGAGGATCCGCTCTATCCCGGCACGGGCAGTCGCGACGAGAACGGACACGGTGCCGGCCAGGGATTGATCGTCAACCGTCCGTTTCCGGCCGGTGCCGGCCGACGCGAAATTCTCGGCGCCTATCGCGACGAACTCGTGCCGCTCGCCGATCGGTTCCGGCCGGAACTGGTCATGGTGTCCGCCGGCTTCGATTCGCAGCAGGACGATCTGCTGGGGCATTTCCGGCTGACGCCGCGCGACTACGCCGATCTGACCGATATCGTCCGCGACATCGCGGATCGGCACGCTGGCGGCCGCATCGTATCGGTGCTGGAGGGCGGCTACGTTCCGGACGCCCTTTCCCGCGCCGTGATCGCCCACGTCGGCCGTCTGGCCGCGTCCGCCGGAACCCATTGATGATTGCCGGCATCGACGTCGGCGGCACATTCACCGATCTGATCCTGTGGGACGAAACGTCCGGCCGGGTGCGGGTCGCGAAGGTGCCGACGACGGTCGACAACCAGGCGTTCGGCGTTTTGGCGGCGCTGCGCACGGCGGACGCCGACCTCGGCGCGCTCGACGCGATCCTGCACGGCACGACGACGACGACCAACGCGCTGCTGGAGCGCAAGCTCGCGCGGGTCGGGCTCATCACGACCCAAGGCTTCCGCGACTTGCTCGAACTCGGTCGGCGCACGCGGCCAACGCCCTACGGATTGACCGGCACGTTCGTGCCACTGATTCCACGGGAACTGCGGTTGGAAGTACCGGAACGCATCGCCGCGAACGGTGACGTGCTGGTACCGCTCGACGAGGACGCGGTGCGTCGCGCCGTCGACGCATTGCGGGCCGCCGGTTGCGAGGCGGTGGTGATCCACTTCCTGCACAGCTATCGCGAACCGGCCCACGAACGACGCGCGGGCGAGATCGTTCGGGAACGCTGGCCCAACGACTTCGTGACGCTGGGTCACGCGGTGCTGTCGGAGTATCGCGAATACGAACGCGGCGTGGCCGCGGCGGTGAATGCCTCGGTGCAACCGGTGCTGCACCGCTATCTGTCGCGGTTGCGCGACGGTCTCGCCGATGGTGGCTTCCATCGCGAGTTGCTGGTCATGCAGGGCAATGGCGGCACCGTGACCGCCGCCCTCGCCCACGAGATGGCCGTGCATTCCGTGATGTCGGGGCCGGCGTCCGGCGTGATCGCCGCCGCCGTCACTGCGCGTGCAGCCGGCGTCGAACGATTGATCACGTACGACATGGGCGGCACATCCAGCGATGTCGCGCTGGTGGAAGGTGGCGAACCGCGGCTGTCGTCCGAACTCGAGCTCGAATACGCGATGCCGATCCACGTGCCGATGGTCGACGTGCACACGATCGGCGCCGGTGGAGGCTCCATCGCGCGAGTCGACGAAGCCGGACTGCTGCAGGTCGGTCCGCAGAGTGCCGGTGCGCGGCCGGGACCGATCGGCTACGGACGCGGCGGCACGGAACCGACGATCACCGACGCCAATCTGGCGCTCGGCCGGCTCGATCCGGACAAGCTGCTGTCCGTGGAAACGCCGGTCACGCTGGCGCATGTCCGCTCGGTGATCGCCGCGCGGATCGGAACACCGCTGGGCCTGGACGCCGACGCCGCGGCAGCCGCGATCCTGCGCATCGCCAACGACCGCATGGCCGGCGCGATCCGCATGGTGAGCCTCGCGCGCGGCCACGATCCGCGCGATTTCGCGCTGTTCGCGTTCGGCGGCGCCGGCCCGCTGCATGCGTGCGCGCTGGCCCGCGAACTCGGCATCCCGCGGGTGCTGATCCCCGCGCGCCCGGGGCTCACCAACGCGCTGGGCTGCGCGGTTGCCGATCTGCGCCACGACTACGTGCGAACGGTGAACGTACCGCTGGCCGATCTGCGGGAAGGTCATCTGCGCAGCGTGCTCGAAACGCAGATGGCCGAGGGCCGGGCCGTGATCGCCCGCGAAGGTGTGCGCGTGGAGCGGGTCGAATGCCGTCACCAGGCGGATCTGCAGTTCCAGGGGCAGAGCCATCTGCTGACGGTGCCGCTGCGGGACCCGGAAGTCACCCGTGACGAGTTGCAGGCGGCATTCGAAGCGGCGTACTGGCACCGGTTCCGCGTTCGACTGCCGGAGATCCGCGCGGTGCTGGTCAATCTGCACACGGCGGTCATCGGCCGGCGGCGTCCCCTCGATCTCGAAGCGCTCGGGAACACGGAACCACCAACCACACTCGAAGCAGCGTGCGTCGGCCGACGGGCGGTCTGGTTCGACGGCGGATGGATCGATACACCGATCTACCGCCGGGAGCGATTGCCGGCCGAGGCACCGTTCGAAGGGCCGGCGATCGTGGAGCAACTGGACACGACGATCGTCGTGGAGCCGGGCAATCGCGTGACGCGCGATGGATCCGGCAATCTGCTGATCCACGTGGGATGACACACCGAGTGTGCCCCGCGATGCCCGCCCGAGCCCACGGCCGCGGCGGCCCAGGAGGAGTCACCATGCGACAACCGATCCGAGCCGTGCTGGGTGTTCTGCTGTGCCTGACCACCGCGGCGTCCTACGCCGACGAACCGAAAGTGGAGTATCTGCGTCCGCCCGGGCTGGTTTCGTCACCGATGTTCTCGCAGGTCACGACGGTATCCGGCGGCAAACTGGTGTTCGTCAGCGGTCAGGTGTCCTGGGACGAGCAAGGCAAGCCGGTGCATCCGAAGGATCTGCGCGCGCAGACGCGCCGGACGTTCGAGAACCTGCAGGCAGCGCTGGCAGCAGCCGGCGGCACGCTGGAGAACGTCGTGAAGCTCAACATCTACGTCGTGAACCTGGATCGCGAGAAATGGCGGATGGTCGGCGAGGAACGGGCCAAGTACATCTCGAAGACCGCGCCACCGGCCAGCACGATGGTAGGCGTGCCCAGTCTCGTACTGGACGAACTGCTGATCGAGATCGAGGCGGTCGCGGTCGTCAAGGAGTGACCGCCCAAAGAAAAGAGCCGGAGCGTGGCGCTCCGGCTCTCGTTGCTGCGGTGTTGCGTGGTGTTCGTTCCGTGCCGACGCCGCATCAGGCGGCCGTGCATTCGCTGACGAACTTCTTGCGGTCTTCTCCCTTCAGCGACTTCTCGCGGGCCTCGGCGGTGCAGGCCTTCTTCTTCTCCCTGAGCGCGATCCGCTGCTGCTTCTCTTCGGCGGAACCCGACAGGCACTGGCTCATGAACGTGCGGCGTTCTTCGCCCTTCAGGGCTTTGGTCTTGGCTTCGGCGTTGCAGGTTTTCATCTTGTTCTGCTGGACTTCCGCGGCGGCGGGGCCGGCAATCAGCAGCGTGGACAGCACGGCGATGGTGATGGCGATGGTCTTCATGGTGATCTCCTTGCAGGTAGGTGGAACTTCGGTCCGGTCGTCTCGGGTCGCGACCTGGAACCGATGCTAGCCATCGCCCCCGAAACCACCTTCATGCCATCGTCACAACGCAGCCGATACGACAACCGGTGGCGGATCCCGCTACTGCGCTTCCGGTGGCCTAGGATTCATCCGTCAACCACTGCCGCTCGGATCAGGTCGTGAACTGGACTGCGGAACTCGATCTGTATTGCGAACGACTCGGGCCCGGTCTGGGCGCCGAACCGTGGAACGCGCTGTCGAATCTCGGATTCGCGGTGGCGGCGATCGTCATCGCTGTCAGATTCCACCGCGCGGGTTGGGACCTGCGATTGCTGGCCGGACTGGTGGGGCTGGTCGCCGTCGGCAGCGCGACCTTCCACACGGTCGCCCAGTTGTGGGCCGCCTGGATGGATCTCATCGCCATCGCGGTATTCATCTGGGTCTATCTGCAACGACTGCTGGTGCGGGGCGCCGGACTGTCCAACGGCCGGGCCATCGCGGCGGTCGTCATCTATGCCGTGATCTCGCGGCTGGTCGAGACTGCGGCGCCGCCGGGCACCTGGAACGGCTCGATCGCGTATCTGCCGGCGGCAACGACACTGATCGCGGTGACCGTCTGGATCGCGATTTGTCGTCGTGCCGCGCTGGCGCCGTTCGCGGCCGCCGCCGGACTCTTCGCAGTGTCGTTGTCGCTGCGCACGGCGGATGCAGCGCTCTGCACCGCGTGGCCGCTGGGCACCCACTGGTTGTGGCACCTGCTGAACGCTCTGGTGGTGTATCTGCTGGTCGCAGGGTTGGTCCGCGTCTCGGCGGCAACACCCGCGCCCGGTGCTCGACTCTGATGGCCGATGTCTCCATGTCCTTGATTGATCTGCACCGCACCATCTTTATCTTGACAGCCTGCGGGCGCGGGGCTCCAATCGGAGCCATACGAAGGTAACTGCAGTAGCAGCACGTTTTTGAATCGCGGATGCGGGGGGGCCGCCACACGTTGGAGACCTGCCATGCGCATCGCGTGCTTGAACCCCGTTCTCGCGGGGCTGTTGTTTGCCACCTCTGCTTCGGCTGCCGATTTTTCCTTCACCGGCAACTTCACCGAAGACAACGACGTCCAGTTCATCACGTTCGTCCTCGCCGAAGACGCGACCATCTCGCTGAGTACCTGGTCCTACGGCGGGGGCACCAATGCCGCAGGGACAGAGATTCTGCCCGGCGGCTTCGACCCGTATCTGTCGCTGTTCGACGTCAGCGGCGCCCTCGTGCTGCAGACCGACGACAACCTCGGCGCGAATGCCGACCCATTGACGGGGGTCGCATACGACGCGCGGCTCACCACATCGCTCGGGGCCGGCACCTACTTCCTCGCACTGAGCCAGTACAGCAACTTCCCGGTCGGAACCAGCTACGGCGAAGGGTTTGAGTTCGACGGCATGCCCGGCGCGCTCGGGGGCTTCTGTGCCGTGGCCTACACCTGCGGTGACCCGACCGACACGACGACCATCCGGACCAGCGCCTGGGCCATCGACGTGCGCGGCGTCACGACGGCATCCACTGACGGCATTCCGCCGGTGCCGGAACCCGGAACCTACGCGATGATCGCGGCGGGGCTCGGTCTGCTGGCGTTGGCCCATCGGCGTCGCCGCCGCGCCGGCTGACCCTGGCCCACGTCACGGCAACCGGCAACTGATGTCCGCGTCAGTTGCCGGTTTTCACGTTGTCGGTCACCGGATCGGCCGTGGTCGGAAGCCCGGACAATCGCCGCGCCACGAAAATGACCGGGCGGACGACGCCGCGGGGCGGCGGTCGCGGCACATCCGTCTCGGCCACCTGGAAGCTCGGGCAGCCGTAGAGCCGGATGTCGACACCGTTCTCGGGATACCGGCCGCAGGCCAGCGCTTTCCAGAATCGCGTGCCGTAGATGCGGCAGCGGGATTGCCCACTGTCGTTCCATTCGAGGAACAGACAGTCGCGATGCAAACAGCATTTGCCGCAGTGGGTGCACGCGCCGGTCAGGGTCGGGCTGCCGGCGCCTTCGCGCCAGAACACGTAGCGGGAGAATGCGCGGGCACGCACCTGCGCCCGCAGATGCCGCGCGGCACGGACGAGCGATCGACGGTAGGTACGGGCGTAGGAGACGTCCCGCGATAACGCGGTCGCCACCAATGGAGCAATCGGCAACAACGGCACCAGTGCCGTTGCCATGACCACATCGAGCACCAGAGCACTGCGCATGCGGGCTCCTGGAAAGGGGCGACCGGCCGCACTCTACCGATTTGTCGCCGATACGCCTATGACCTTCCGGCATATCGACGCTAGACTTTGGCATGTTGATGAATCCCGTCGTGTCGGCCATCACCTGATCGTTCATCCATGCCCCTGGATCCCATCACGCTGGCCGTCATCCAGAACGGACTGCAGCAGGTCTGCAACGAAATGGACCTCGCGTTCGTGCGCAGCGCGTTCAGTCCGGTGATCTCGGAAGCGCTCGACCGATCCGACGGCATCTACCACCGCGACACCGGCGAACTGATCGCCCAGGGCGACCTGGGCCTGCCGGTTTTCGTCGGCACGATGCAGTTCTCGACCCAGGCCGTGATCGAACGGGCGCGCGATCTGCAGCCGGGCGACATCTTCATCCTGAACGACCCGTATCTCGGCGGCACGCACCTGATGGACGTCAAGTTCGTGATGCCGTTCTTTCACCGCGGCCGCCTGTGGTGCTGGCTGGCCAATACGGGACACTGGCCCGACACCGGCGGCATGGTGCCCGGCGGCTTCTCGGCCAACGCCACCGAGGTGGAACAGGAGGGCCTGCGGCTGCCGCCGGTCAAGCTGTTCAAGCGCGGCGAACTGGACCCGGAGATCCTGTCGATCATCCTGTCGAACATCCGCCTCGCGGACCAGCGCATCGGCGACATCCAGGCCCAGGCCGCCGCGTTGGCCATCGGCGAACGCCGACTCGAAGCCCTGCTCGATCGCTACGGCGCCGACACGGTGGACGCCGCCATTGCCGAACTGAAGAGCCGCGCCGCCCGCCGCATGCGCGCGAAGATCGCGACGATTCCGGAAGGCACGTGGCACGGTGAAGCCTTCGTCGACTCCGATGGCGTCGACGACGTCCCGTTGCGGATCGCGATGGCGATCACGCGGGTGGGCGACCATCTGCGCTTCGACATGACGGGTTCGTCGCCACCATGCAAGGGGCCGATGAACAGCGTCATCGCGACGACGCGGTCCTCGATCTATCTCGCGGTCAAGCACGTGTTCCCCGATGTGCCGATCAACGCCGGCACGTTCGAGCCGCTCAAGATCGTCGATCCGCACGACACGTTCCTGTATGCGAAGTATCCGCGGCCGGTTTCCGGTTGCGCGGCGGAAGTCAGCCAGCGCATCGCCGAAGCCGTGTTCGATGCGCTGGCCAACGCCATCCCGGACCGCCTGTTCGCGGCGCCGGCCGGGACGTCCGGCAACTTCGCGCTCGGCGGGCTCGACCCCGAGCGGAACCGCCCCTACGTGATGTACGTGATCTCCGGCGGCGGCTACGGCGGCTCGCCGGCCGGCGACGGCATCTCCAACGGATGCTCGACCATCGGCATCTCGAAGACCACGCCGATCGAGGTGATGGAACAGCGCTATCCGGTGCTGTTCGAGCGCTACGCGCTGCATGAAGGTTCTGGCGGTGCCGGCGAGCATCGCGGCGGCTTCGGCGTCACCTACGCCGTACGTCTGCTGCGCGGCGAAGCGCGGGCATCGATGGTGATGGACCACGGCCGCGTCGGCCCCCAGGGCGCCCTGGGCGGCGACGACGGTGGCGTCAACCGCGTCCGGGTCCATGCGCACGGCGCCGACTACGTGCCACCGCACCTGTCGAAAGATCAGGACATCCCCCTGCATGCCGGTGACACGGTCACGGTGCACACGCCGGGCGGTGGCGGCTACGGCGATCCGTTAACGCGGGCGCCGGCGGCCGTCGCGAGCGACGTCGCCAAGGGCTACTACACCGTGGCGCAGGCGGCGAGCCGATTCGGGGTCGCGATCGGGCCGGACGGCGCGGTCGACACTGCCGCCACCGCCCGGTTGCGGGGCATCGGGAACAGGGACAGAATCGCGCCACCGTCGCACCCATAAGCGGCGGACCGCTTCATGTATCTGTCACCGGAGGACCCACGATGAGCGCGTTCGATCGCCGCCGTTTCTTCAGATTCGCCGCGGGCGCCACCGTCGCCGCCGGCTCGGCCGGGTGGCTGGCCCGGGCCATTGCAGGAGGCACCTTGCGCCCCACCGAAAAAGACGTCTTCATCGTCGTCGACGTGCAGAAATGCTTCATTCCGGGCGGCTCGCTGGCCGTCGGCAAAGGGGATGAGGTCGTGCCGGTCATCAACGCCATCGCCAGGAAATTCCCGTACGTGGTGCTGACGCAGGACTGGCACACCGCCGATCACGTGTCGTTCGCTTCCCAGCACGCCGGCAAGAAGGTGTTCGAAACCGTATCGCTGCCATACGGCACCCAGGTGCTGTGGCCGGACCACTGCGTGCAGGGCACCGAAGGCGCCGGATTTGCGCCGGGGCTGGACATCCCCCACGCCCAGCTGGTGATCCGCAAGGGCTACCACAGCGGCATCGACAGCTACTCGGCCTTTCTCGAAGCCGACAAGAAGACGCCCACGGGCCTTGCCGGTTACCTGAAGGAGCGCGGCATCAAGCGCTGCTTCCTGGCTGGGCTCGCCACCGACTTCTGCGTCGCGTGGAGCGCCATCGATGCCCGCAAGTCCGGCTTCGAAGCGCTGGTGATCGAAGACGCCAGCCGCGGTATCGACCTGAACGGTTCGCTCGCCGCCGCGTGGAAAGACATGACGAGCGTCGGCGTGAAACGCATCCAGTCCACCGACATCGCCTGACCGGTTCGCAGCAGCTCCGGACCCGCCCGATCGGAGTTCGTGCGTACATCCGGTACGCACACCAGAGGCCCGCCCCGCGCGGGCCTCTGTGTTTTCACCCGCGAACGACGCCACCGGCCTACGATGGCGCATCGCATCTCCGGAACCTGACCATGTCCCCCTGCCTCGGCAAGCAGCTGCTTCCCCTCGGTCTGCTCACCGCCCTCGCCGCGACCGCGGCCGACGAGGAAACGAACTACCGCCGCGCGATGGCGCCCGCGTTGCCGTCCGTGTCGATCACCGCAGACGGCAAACCGCAGCGACTCGAGTTCGATTTCGGTCGCGATCGCGGTACCGCGTGGCTGGCCCGGAAAGGCGAGATGTATGTCGACACCTGGGTCCGCCACTACGGCCTGCTGTGCTCGACCTACGAGGTCGGCCTGCGGTTCGGGCAGGGCAATCCGGGATGCGCGAACGTGGAATGGTTCGACGACCCGACGTGGCTCACGTCCCGCAAGCAATGCAACGACGCCGTCGTCAATCACATCGGCGTCAACACCGACATCGAATTGCAGAAGGTATTCGAGAAAGCGACCTGCGCCGAACGGCTGATCCGATGCGTGAGCGAACGGTGCCCTTGATGCGGCTTGCGCATCGCGGCCAGTGAACGGCTCGCTACGCCTTCAACAGCACCGCCCCTGAAGTCTTCCGCGCCTCCATGTCGGCGTGGGCGCGCGGCGCACCGTCGAACGCATACTCGTGACACTCGTCGGCGGTGATGATGCCGTCGGCAATGGCCTGGAACCACCGGGCCGCCATCGTCTCGCGATCCTTGCCGACGAAGTAGTGGAACACCCCGGGCCGCGACACGCTGTTGGATTTTTCGAACAGCAACGACACCGCGAAGGGTTCGATCGGCCCGGACGACTGGCCGAAGTTCGCGAGATGCCCCCGCACCGCCAACGCCTGGATCGATCCGAGGAACGTGTCCTTGCCGACCGAGTCGTACGCGACATCGACACCGCGACCACCGGTGATCTCACGCACCCGATCGACGAAGTTCTCGGTGCGATACAGGATCGTGTGGTCGCACCCGTTCTTCCGCGCGAGCAAGGCCTTCTCCGGACTGCCCACGGTGCCGATCACCGTCGCGCCCAGGTGCTTCGCCCATCGACACAGCAGACGCCCGACGCCACCGGCTGCGGCGTGGACGAGCACCGTATGGCCCGCCCGAACGGGGAACACGTCGAACAGCAGCATCTGCGCCGTCAACCCGCGCAGCATCGTCGCGGCCGCCGTTCGATCGTGGATGGCCTCCGGCA
The DNA here is from genome assembly GCA_026125595.1 of Burkholderiales bacterium. Lineage (GTDB taxonomy): Bacteria > Pseudomonadota > Gammaproteobacteria > Burkholderiales. The sequence goes on from JAHCKV010000024.1 coordinate 10,239, forward strand.
ACTTCACCGGCACGCTCGCGTCGATCAAGCGCAGGTCCGCGTAGGCGCCGTAGCCGCGCGAGATGTACCCCACGTGATCACCGATGCGCAGATGCGCGACGCCGCTGCCGACAGCTTCGACCACACCGACGGCTTCCAGCCCGGGAACGCCCGGAAGCGGCAAGGTCGTGTACGCCCCCGACCGCACGTAGCAGTCGTGGAAATTCACGCCGACGAACGTCTGCCGGATCCGGATCTGTCCGGGACCCGGGTCACCGACCACGATGGATTCGACCTTCAGAACGTCCGGACCACCGGATTGGTGGATCACGACTGCGCGCGACATGGATTCTCCTCAAGGATTCGATGCGATGCGATGCATCTCGGAAAGTGACGAGGCTACAACGAGAATCGTCGGCCGTCAGACCATGCACAAGGCATGCAGCAACGGCCACTGGATCATGCGGAATCGGCGCGCGGCCTCTACCAGCGACTCCGCCGGCAACCGCAACGACGCGGCAGCAGCAGCCGCGATGGCCTCGTCCTCCTGAACGCCATGGGTGAGCGCGTCGAGAAAGAGCAAGGATTGCCGTGACGTCGGCATGCCTGCGCCGGTAACAGGACAAGCGAGCACGTTCAACTCGCCTTGCCGGGCACGCTGCAGCACATGGGCATTGAACCGGTGCGCCCGCGCCTCGGCGGCGAGAAGATCCCCATCGGATCGCGCCGAACCGACGCAATCCAGCGCCGCGAGCGAGAACACGATGTCGTCGACGGCATCGCTCGCATTCGACGCGGCGAGTTCCGCCACCGTGTGGGGCCGATGGTCCGCCAGACGATCGAGAATCGTCGACAGCAGTGTCGGATCGAACCGCACGTCTCCGATCGCCGTCGATGCGCGTTCCGGCACCGCGTCGCGCGGCACCGTCAGCACGACGCGCTGTGCCCGCCATGCAGCGGCGCGCACCGCCGGCTCCGCGACAACACGCTCCCGCACCCAGTAGTCCCGGCGAAAGCGGGCGTTGGTCAGGAAATCCCGCGTGGTCTCGCGCAGCACGGGATCGGCGATCGTGGCGAGCATCGCGCGATGATCCGGCGTGAGGGTCAGCGCTTCCAGATGCTCGGTGCGCTGTGCGGAACAGGCGAAGACGAGCCCCGCCGAACCCAGCAACTCGGCCACCTCGGCGAAGAACAGCGGCTGCCAGTCGCGATTGAAATACTCGTGCGCGAGATAACGGCGATCCGCCGACCGCAGCGCCCGAAACCGGTCGGCTGCCTGCGGCGCCTCGCGCAGATAGCGGGCATCGGCGTCGATCACGGCGGCCCCGAATGCCAAGGCTGCTTCGATGCGTTCCACGGTCGACCCGGTCGCGGCTCGCAGGGCCGTCTGCGCGAGCAGTTGCCGCACCGGCACCATCGCGGCCGAACCGGGCATCGCATTGCACCCCGTGTACACCACGCCGCCCGGCGCGAGATGGCGCTCGACGAACCGCGCGAGCCGGCCGCGGTTCTCGGCCGACACCCAGCTCAGCACACCGTGCATGCCGATGAAGTCGAACATCGGCACATCGTCGCGGGCGAGCAACTCCTCGAACGACGCGTGCAGCAGCACCGATCCGGAGCCCGCAACGGCATCGAGCGCGGCGGCGTGCCGCACATGCTCGGGCAGCAGATCGTTGCCCCACCACCGTACATCGGACACAGCGGCATGCACCGCGAGACTGACCCCCTGACCGAAGCCGAGATCGCACGCCGTCCGGATCGCCGGTGCCTGCAAACCCGCCCGCAGAAGCGTCAGGGGGACTCGACCGGGATCGAGTTCGGCGTGGTAGCTATAGGTGTAGGGCGTATCGGTGACGTAGCCGGCGGCGTCCTGCGACATCGGGAATGGGCGTGAGGAGGAAGACGGAATCACCGATGGTACGACGCAGCGGCGATCGGCTTCGGGTCGGGATTGCGAGGTAACGCCTGGACCACACGCACCCCGCCCCTTCCCCACCCAAACGGACCGGCGCAGAACTGGAATCCGATCCGGAGAACATTAGATTTGGTACCTTTATCCAGTACCATCCGATCATGAAACGGACGCACCAGCGGACACTCGAAGCAGTTTTCTCGCATCCGACAAGCGGGAATATCGTCTGGAAAGACATCGAGGCTCTCCTGCGCGGTCTTGGTGCGGAAGCCAGCGAACGCGAAGGCAATCGAGTTGCAATCGTTCTGTTTGATGAAGTGCGCGTATTTCACAGGCCGCATCCCTCTCCGAATGCAGACAAGGGTGCCGTGGTGGCCGTGAAGAAATGGCTGGAACAACACGGGGTGAAACCATGAACTTGATGACGGTTGACGGATTCAGCGCGAAGATTGAATACGACCCTGAGGTCGACATGTTCCGAGGCGAGATACTGGGCCTTACGGGCGGCGCTGACTTTTATGGCAAGACCCCGGAGGAGCTCAGGGCAGAGTTTCGAAAATCTCTCGCGGTGTTCCTTGAAGTGTGCAAGGAGAAAGGCATCGATCCGCGGCGCAGCTATTCCGGACGGTTCAACCTTCGCATTCCGCCAGAACTTCACGAGAAGCTCGCTATCGCGGCCCAGGCCGAGGGCAAGAGCATCAACACGCTCGCGCAAGAAGCACTCGCCGAGCACGTCGCCGACTGATCTCGCGGTCATGCGGTAGTGCAACACCTGGCCCCATGGCAGATGTACAACCGCCGGGGTCTTGGCTACCCCTCTTCCGCCTTGATCACGCGACTCACCGTCGCGTAGTGCAGGCCGAAGTGCTCGGCGATCTGCTTCATCGTGTAGCCGCCCGAGCGGTAGGCCTGTGCGATCGCGCGGTTGCGGTCCGCCGCCGCCGCATACGCCGTCAACGACTTCGGCCGTGGACGACGCTGCGACCGCGGGATCTCCCCCAGATCGGCCGCCTTGGGCAGCTTGCGCTGCAGCCGATCGATGAAATCGTCGTTCCCCAGATAGATCTGGTGGCGCAGGTTCTCCCACAGACTGGGAAGCCCCACCCCGGCCCGGACGAAGTCTTCGTACTTCTCCACCGCCCGACCGCGACGCTGGCCGAACTGGCCGAGGATCCAGTCGGTGTGCAACCACGCCGGGCGGTCCGCCTTGCCCAACAGCGCGCGGTGGGAACTCCACGCCCACTGCTCCGGACGCTTCACCACCCCTGCCCGCACCGGATTGAGCACCACGTAGCGGGCAAGCTCCAGCAGGTAAGCATCCTTCTGCACGAGGATCGCCTTGTAGCGACCCTGGAACACGTGCCCGACGCGCTGGTGGGTGCGATTGATGTATTGCGTGTAGACCCCGTTCAACTGGCGCATGCCCTGCGACAGATTGCCCTCGGGTGTCTCGATCAGCAGGTGGTAGTGGTTGTCCATCTGGCACCAGGCGTGGCACGCCCAGTTGAAGCGCTTGCAGACGGCGCCCACGATATCGAGCCACACGACCCGATCGTCATCGCTCAGGTAGATGTTCTCGCGCCGGTCGCCGCGGGAGGTGACGTGGAAGAGACCGCCGGGGAACTCGATGCGCAGGGGTCGGGCCATGACCAGATTGTAGATCCGATCCGGTCATGTGGCAATACAAGACCTGACCCCGTACTTGCGTGGTAGAGACCGCCGGGGAATTCGATGCGCAGGGGTCGGGCCATGACCAGACTGTAGATCCGATCGGGTCATGTGGCAATACAAGACCTGACCCCGTACTTGCGTATCTGGCGCCAAATCAGACTAAGAACTGCGTCGGAAAATCTTCCGAATCCCTCTGTTTACAAGAATTATCGCAATATAGGTAGGCCCCCATCCCAGGACCATCAAGATCAGTGAAGTAATCCATCCCCCATGCACGCCTGTCAATAATCCAACAACTCCGGAATAGATGAGTACGATTCCCACCGCTCCTACGATTGCTCCAGCCACGATACGCACCAATGTGTATGTCATCTGCATCCGTTTATGTTGAATTAGATAACGATCACTTGCGCTACTATTTTTGCAGACGCACCTATCGATTCTCTTCATCAAATTGCTGCTGGCCTTTGATGCTCGATTTATGCTGGACTGGGAAGGGAGCCAGTCACCTACGATAGGTGAAGGATTGTTTTTTACAAGGTCAAGAATTCCGTCGTAGCGAGCGAAATTTGCATGTCCAGCGGCTTCTGCATCTTGAACAGCGTGAAGAGCGTTGCCTATTCCTTGGTATGTTCCGCTCGACAAGTTCGAATCTATCCGCTGCCCCCAATCTGCACGCGCGCCGGCGGTTGCATAAGGAGGTGTCATTGCGTGAATTGCAGCATCCGATGGCCCTTGAGTTCCCCAGTCTGCCGCAGCGGTGTACCAACCAACCACTACGGAGTGGTTAAGGGTCAGGTCTTGCAATACGACAAACCTTATATTCATGAAGTGCACGTCTTGCGTTGTACTTCGTATCGGGCGAAGCCGCACCACGACTCGGAACAATTCTCCCAGCCACCGAAGCAACGCGACAGGATCGCTCCGTTGACCGGATGACGCCAAGCAAGGCTCTCGGCCTTGTGAGCCTCACGGATTGGCCTGTATCGGCGTGCACTGCATGACTGCCTACCTACCGATCTCTTCCGAAACCAGTTGCAGTTTCGACCCTCCGGACAGAACACCCATTTTCACTTCTTGCCAGATGTAGTAGCTCTTGCCAAGCCCGGTGTCGACATCGAGCGACGACTTGTCACCTTGTAAAGTGAAGGTGTGCTTTCCCGCGGGGAGATCGAACTTGAAGTACGAGTTCGGTCCGGTGTTGCCGGCGAGCTTGCCATCCACCGTTACCGGCATCGGCAGGCCGGCGCCCATCGTCACATTCCGATAGGGATACACCTGGGCGGCGGCGGGATCGGATCTGAACTTCTTCGCTTCCGCGTCGGCCTCGGCAGGCGCCTTGTTGATGCCACCACAGCCAGACAAGACTGAAATGGCGCAGAGCGCGCCGAGCAGGACGATTCGATGGCTCGGAATCATGATTGATCTCCCCCATGAACGACCGTATCGCCGGGCCGAGGTATGCATCGGTCGTGAAGGTATTCAAGTGCTCCACCAGATAATCCCGGCAATCAGCGTCCTCGGTATCCTCCGACATCGGCATCAAGCCTCGCCCCACCCCTTGGCCCGCTCCACCGCCCGATGCCACTTCGCGGTGATGGCTTCGACCCGATCGCGGGCCATCTCCGGTTCAAAGGTGCGCTCCGCTTGCCACAGCGCATCGAGCTGCGCGTCGTCGGTCCACACACCGACGGCACGGCCCGCGAGGAACGCGGCGCCGAGTGCCGTGGATTCCGGTTTCTTCGCGCGTGTCACCGGCACGCCGAGCAGATCGGCCTGGAACTGCATCAGCAGATCGTTGCGGGTGGCGCCGCCATCGACCCGCAGGTCCGACAGCGGAATGCCTGCGTCGGCGCGCATGCAGTCGAGGATGTCGGCGGTCTGGAACGCAATGGCTTCCAGCGCGGCGCGCGCCAGGTGCGCCCGCGTCGTGCCGCGACTGATGCCGCAGATCGTGCCACGCGCATGCGGGTCCCAATGCGGCGCGCCGAGCCCCGTGAAGGCGGGCACGAAGTAGACGCCGTCGGTGTCCGGCACGCTGCGCGCGAGGGCTTCGACTTCGGGTGCCGTCGCGATCAGGCCCAACCCGTCGCGCAGCCACTGAATCGCGGCGCCGGCCACGAAGACGCTGCCTTCCAACGCGTATTCCGTCCGCCCGTCCCGCTGCCACGCCAGCGTGCCGAGCAGGCGGTGCCGCGAGGTCGGCACACGATCGCCGGTATGCATCAACATGAAACACCCGGTGCCGTACGTGTTCTTGACGCGACCGGGCACCGTGCAGCGCTGGCCGAACAATGCGGCCTGTTGATCACCGGCGATGCCGGCGATCGGAATCGCGGCACCGAAGATCGCCGGATCGCACTCGGCCGCGATGCCGCCCGATGGCACAACGGTCGGCAGCAGAGCTCGCGGCACGCCGACGATTTCGCACAACGCGTCGGACCACGCGCGTTGCCGGATGTCGAACAGCATCGTGCGCGATGCATTGGAGGCGTCGGTGACGTGAACGCGCCCACCGGTCAGTTTCCACACGAGCCACGCATCGACGGTGCCGAACGCGAGTTCGCCACGTTCGGCCCGCGCCTGCGCACCGTCGACATGATCCAGGATCCATCGCACCTTGGTGCCGGAAAAGTACGCATCGATCACGAGACCGGTGCGCTGTTGAATGGCATCGGCATGGCCTTCGGCCTGCAGCCGTTCGCACAGCCCGGCGGTCCGGCGGTCCTGCCAGACGATCGCGTTGGCGATCGGACGACCGGTCGCACGCTCCCAGACGACGGTGGTTTCGCGCTGGTTGGTGATGCCGATGGCGGCGACATCGATCGCGGCGACGCCGGCCGAGGCCATTGCCTCGCGCGCGGTGGCGAGCTGCGTGGCCCAGATGACTTCCGGGTCCTGCTCGACCCAACCGGGATGCGGATAGATCTGCGGCAGTTCCCGCTGCGCGACACTCAGCACGTGACCGTCGGCGTCGAAGACGAGCGCGCGGGAACTGGTGGTTCCCTGGTCGAGGGCCAATACAACGGACTGCGCGACGGGCTTGGGCATCGGGATCCCTGTGCTATCGTTGGAAGGACTCAGCGCGCCTCCGAAGAGCGCGCTTTTTTTTGATTGTAGAGACGACCCGTCCGCCGTGGAGGATCCTGCTGCCGCTTTCCGGTCCGCGCTCGAGCGCATGGGACTGCTCGCGCCCTCGGCGCCGCTGGCGCTCGAACCGCTGACCGGCGGGGTCTCCTCCGACATCTTCCGGGTCGACCTGCCCGACGGTCCGGTCTGCATCAAGCGGGCGCTGCCGAAACTCAAGGTCGAAGCCGACTGGCGCGCCCCGACCGACCGCAACCGCTATGAAGTCGCGTGGATGCGGCTCGCCGCCGAAGTGGTGCCCGAAGCGGTGCCGGCAATCCTCGGCGAAGACGTCGAGAACGGGTTCTTCGCAATGGCCTACCTGGAGCCGGATCTGCACCCGGTCTGGAAGAGTCTGCTGCGCGACGGCATCGTCGACGGCAGCGTGGCCCGCGAAGTCGGCCGCCGGCTGGCGGCGATTCACCGACACACGGCCGATCGCCCCGACATCGCCGAGCAGTTCGCGACCGACCACATCTTCTTCCCGATCCGCCTCGAGCCCTATCTGGCGGCCACCGCGGAACGCCATCCCGACTGCGC
>JAHCKV010000240.1 GCA_026125595.1 Burkholderiales bacterium
CGAGATCGTCATCGGGCCCAACAGCAGCTTCGCCGATCGCAGCAGCGATGCCGCCACGACCGCCAACGTCAAGGCGCGTTTCGTCCAGAACGCCCAGGGCCGCTTCCAGGCCACCCATGTCAAGGTTGTAACCGAAGCGGGCACGGTGTTTCTGATGGGCATCGTGCGCCGGAGCGAGGCCGACGCCGCCACCGCGATCGCTGCCGGCAGTTCCGGCGCGAAGAAGGTGGTCGAAGTGTTCGAGTACATCGACTGATCGGCCAAGTCTGCTACGGGAACCGCATACGATGAATGCCCCGTCCGCACCGGATCAGGAACAAGCGCTGCGCGTCGAACTCGCCGCGTGTTACCGGATCTTCGCGATGCTCGGCTGGACCGAGTTGATCTACAACCACATCACCGTGCGCATCCCGGGGCCCGAACGGCATTTCCTGATCAATCCGTTCGGCCTGCATTACACGGAAGTCACGGCATCGAACCTCGTCCGCATCGATCTGGAAGGGCGCATCGTCGGCGAATCGCATTGGCCGGTGAATCCCGCCGGCTTCACGCTGCATTCCGCGATCCACAGCGGCATCCCGGACGCGCATTGCGTGATGCACACCCACACGACGGCCGGCTGTGCGGTGGCTGGCAGTCGCAGTGGCCTGTCCATGGACAACTTCTACTCGGCGTCTCTGCATGGCCGCGTGGCGTACCACGATTTCGAAGGCATCACGGTCCACGCCGATGAAGGCCCGCGCGTGGTCCGCTCCATCGGAACGGCGCCGGCGGTCATACTGCGCAATCATGGTTTGCTGTCGTGGGGAGCGACGATTCCACAGGCGTTCACGTTCCTGTGGACGTTGCAGCGGGCCTGCGAAATCCAGGTGGCAGGCGCGGCGCTCGGCCCGACGATTCCGGTCTCCGAAGAGATCCAGCGCAAGGCAAGCGTCGATGCGCTGCAATTCGATCCGCGATTCGGCGCGGGCCGCGATGCGTTTGCCGCGCTGGTCCGTCTGGTCGACCGTATCGACCCTTCGTACCGCGACTGACGCGCTCCGGCCACCGCGTTCTCGTCAGTAAGGCGTGCCGCCGTCCTTGCGGGTGAAGCGCCACTGGCCATCACGTCGCGCAGCCTGCAGGTCATCATCGGGATAGACGACTGCATCGTCCATGCTGCGGTCGCCGATCTCCAGATAGATCACGTCCCCATCGGTCCGGTTGACCAGTTGATGGGCGTTTCCGGTCCCGGCTCGGAAACCCGCGCACATGCCGGGCTACAGCGGGGTCTCCCCGGCATCGGTCACCAGCACAGGACAACCCTCCAGTACGTAGATGAACTCATCCTGCCTCGAGTGCGCGTGCCGCAACGACGATACGGCGCCGGGTTGAAGGCGCGTGAGGTTCACACCGAAGTTCGCGAGACCGAACCGATCGCCGAGCGGCCGCTTCTCGCGCCCCGCCATGCGCGACGCGAACGGCGCCGGATAGTTCGACGGCCGGGTCCGAGGCGTGACATCGGTGGCAATGACGGCGATCGCGGTGGATGCTTCTGTCATGGGAGCGCTCGCGCAACACGGATGCTCCGACACTACACCCGTCGCGGCCACGAACGACGTGAAATCAGCCCGCTGGCCGATCAGCGGAATTCAAGTCCCGACGATTGCGGAGTGGGATCAGCGGCCGCCCGAAACGTCGATGAAGGTGCCGGTGGAGTACGACGCCTCATCGGACATCAGCCACAACACGGCGAGTGCCACTTCCTCCGGCTGGCCCCCTCGCCCCATCGGCACACCCCCCTTGACCCGCTCGACCCGATCAGGCTCGCCGCCGCTGGCGTGAATCTCGGTGTAGATCACGCCGGGCCGCACCGCGTTGACGCGAATGCCCTCGCCCGCCACTTCCTTCGACAGTCCGATCGTGAAGGTGTCTACGGCGCCCTTGGATGCGGCATAGTCGACGTATTCGTTCGGCGAACCGAGCCGTGACGCCATCGACGATACGTTGACGATGCTGCCGCCCATGCCGCCGTTTCGAGTGGACATGCGGCGCACGGCTTCCCGGCCACACAGGAACACGCCGATGACGTTGGTGGTGAACACGCGCTGCAATCGTGCTGCATCCATGTCGACGACCCGGGCCTGGGTTTCGAGAATGCCGGCGTTGTTGACCAGATCGGTGATCGGCCCAAGCGCGGATTCGACCGCTTCGAACAACCGGATCACATCGGATTCCGAGCCGGTGTCGGCCTGCACCGCGATCGCCCGGCCGCCCTTGGCCGTGATTGCGGCGACCACCGCTTCCGCCGCCGCGCGATCGGCGCGATACGCAATTCCGACGGCATAGCCACGGTCGGCGGCGAGGCGGGCGGTCGCAGCGCCGATGCCGCGGCCACCACCCGTGATCAAGACGACTTTCTGCATCGGGATAACGTTGGGTCAGCGCAGCAAGCGACGCCGCATCGATGGAACGGAACCCGCCGTCACAACCGCCGGCCGGGGTGCAGATCGCCGTGATGACGCCGGGTCTGCCGGAGCTTGCGACCGGCCGCGATGAGATTCCAGACCACCCATCCGGTGAAGAGCACGGTGCACCAGACCAGTGAAGTCACGGCAACGAACGGCAGGAACAGGCTGAAAAAATCGGAATCGGCTTCGCGATCCATCGCGACGAATGACAGCAATCCGACCAGCCCGACCGCAATCGAGAACAGCCAAACGATCGTGGAACGCCGCAGCATCGAGCGCGTCCGCGACGTCGGTCGTTTGCGGTTTCCCGACGAACGTCGGCGTGCGCCTTCTGCATGAGGCACTTCGTGATTCTCGGGTTGCATGCTCCCCTCCGGCAAACCCACAGCGCGTGTAAGAAATTCCGACCATTCCCCGGGCATCGATCGGCCCACCGCGCCGCGCCCGACCGCGGTGCTCAGATATCGACGAACAACGAATTTCTCTGAAAAAACACAGTCATCGCGAATCATCGACACCACCAGCGCCGGTTTGCGACGAGTCCGGCAAGCGGACATGTTGCCGATCCGATGTCGGCGGGATGGCCGGCGGACGTGTCAGCAACATCCGCGCCGGGCATCGACCGATGGACGCGCGGCCATTCGGCGTCGCGACGCACTGCCATCGGCATTCGATTTCTTGCGGCGCAACACGCCGAGCCGCCGGCAGGATTTTCCCGATGGTCAGAGCGTCAGCGCCGCCGCATCGTTGAACCGCTGCCACATGGCGGCGTAGGCCGGATCGCGGATCGCCACCGGCCGGCTCTCGAGCCGGTCGATCCAGCGTGCCGTGGCGTCCGTGGCCCGCCGCCAGCATTCATCGGCAAACGCCTGCCGTTCGGCGATGGTGCCGCTCAACACCGTGTCGCCTTCCACGAAAAACTGCTCCTCCAATGCATCGAACTCGGCACGGATGTCGGGCTTCACAGCCTGGTAGTCCGCCATCGCGCGACGATGCAGGCGCTCGTGCCACCACCACAATGCGCCCGGCGTATCGGTTTCGAGCGGCGCGGGACCGTCGTGGGGAATCAGCGTGTCGCAGAACACCGGCTTGAAGATCGACACATCCGGCCCGGACGTGCCGGTGACCCAGCCGATGGAACGGCCGTTCTTCGACTGACTGATCATCGAACCGGTCGCCTGCCACAACCGGTAGTCATAGGGCGCCGCGTGCATGCACAGCCGTGTCGGTCGGTCACCATCCATCGGATCGTAGTCGCCGTCCCCGGTGAACCGCAGCGCGTCGGCCATCGTGCGGACCGTGATCCGGCCCTTGTGCGCCTCCAGAAAGCGTTGCGCCATGGCCTGGCGATCATCGGGCGCGGCGCACCAGCTCTTTTTCTCGTCCGTGAAGGCGGCACGGAAATCGGTCTTCGGTGCGGGCTGGCCGGCGAGCGACGAACGATCCCAGTCGGCCCGGATGCTGTGAACGTTGGAGATCGCGGAGATGTCGCGCACCCGGCGTGCAGCCCAGTGGCGCCCTGCCGTCTGGATCTCCACGGCACCGCTGCGATCGGACACCAGGAACCCGCCGTCGAAGTGGCTGTTGCCACGCAGCTCGCAGTTGCCGCCTTGACCGTGGGCCTCCAGCGCCGCGGCGACGACGTCGACGGCTTCATCGCAGGAAGCGGCCCGTTCGAGGATCAGCCGCAGCATGTCGATCACGATGATGCCGTCACCGGTCGACGCCTGATTCGTGAAGACCGCTTCGTTGCCGACCGCGACGCCGTGTTCGTTGAAGCCGATCTCGGCGCCCCAGGTCCAGAACGATTTCGACAGGATCGTCGCGTGGGTGAGCGGCGCTTGCGGAATCACCAGGTGCGTGGTGCGCAACCCCGCCCCCGGCAGATGCGCACGGCGTGGCACGCGCAGCAGATGATGCGCCTCGTTGATCTCGCAATCGGCATTCTTGGCCAGCAGCACCGAACCATCCGCGGTGGCGTTGCCGAGCGCTGCAAAGCTGTCGCACATGAAATCGTCTCCTCTGGATCAGGACGCGGGATGGTCGAAGGCGCGCGGCACCATGCGCGGCACTGCAGCGAGCAGGGCTCGCGTGTACGGATGCTTCGGCGCGCCGAAGACTTCATCGCGGCTGCCGATCTCGACGATCTCACCGCGATACATCACCGCGACGCGATCGGAAATGTGCTTCACCACCGAGAGATCGTGCGCGACGAAGATCATCGTGAGCCCCAACTCGGACTGGAGATCATCCAGCAGATTCAGGATCTGCGCCTGGATCGAAACATCGAGCGCCGCGACCGGTTCGTCGAGCACCAGCAACGACGGCCGCATTGCCAGTGCCCGGGCGAGTCCGACACGCTGGCGTTGGCCGCCACTCAATCCGCGCGGCATCCGGTCCGCCAACATGCCATGCAAGCCGACCAGACCCATCAACCGTCGCACCTCCGCATCGATCTGCGCCACCGGCACGATGCGATGGACGTTCAGCACCTCGGCCAATGTCTGGCGCACCGTCATCCGCGGGTTCAGTGACGAATAGGGGTCCTGGAACACCATCTGGATCTCGCGCCGCAACTGCTGCCGCCACTCGACATCGGTATGCCGCAACGACCGTCCGCGGTAGAGGATTTCCCCGGCGCTCGGTTTGTATAGCTGCACGATCGCGCGGCCCAGCGTGGTCTTGCCGCTGCCGCTCTCGCCGACGAGACCGAGCGTCTCGAGCGGCTGCAACTGCAGATCGATGCCGCGCACGGCGCGGACCGCTTCGACCGGACGCCGCGCCAGCACATCCAGTACCGAGCGTGGCTTCGGAAACGTGATTTCCAGTCCACGCACGGTCAGCAACGGCATGGCGTCGACGCTACCGTTCCCGCTCATGCGACCCGCTCCGGATATCGGCACGCGGACGCATGGCCGGGTGCGACTTCGCGCAATGCCACCGGCTCGTCGCGACAGGCGTCGGTGGCGAGCGCGCAGCGCGGTGCGAACGGACAGCCGACGCCGGCTTCCGACAGATCCGGCGGTTGGCCCGGAATCGGCTGCAATCGGGCCGACTGTGTTTCCATGCTCGGGCTCGATCGCATCAGACCCAGCGTGTACGGATGCTTCGGATTCGCGAACACGTCGCGCACCGCGCCCTGTTCCACGACAATGCCCGCGTACATGACCACGATGCGATCGCAGGTCTCGGCGATCACCGCGATGTCGTGGGACACCAGCACCAGCGCCATGCCGCTGGCCGCCTGCAGTTCCGCCAGCAGCGCCAGAATCTGC
>JAHCKV010000241.1 GCA_026125595.1 Burkholderiales bacterium
GCCCAGATAGAGCGGATCGGCGTTCGGGTTGTTGACACCCACCACCCGCAGCGGGTCCGTCGTCGGCAGATCGACGAACGCCCCCGCGATTCCCGGCGAACAAATCGCCAGGAAAGACGCTGCAAACAAGGTCTTCCTGATATTCATTTTATTTCCATCCCCAAAATCGAACACGGGACCGATGCCCCGATCCGGAATTACAGCCGAAAAATCTGCTGCTTCGTGAAGTTAGGGAGTGCGGCGGGCGGAGGACAGAGCGAGCCTCACCGGTAGAGATAGGCAAAATTCCCGACCACGCCGGGTGGTCGGCCCACAGTCATCCAGTCGATGGTCGCGGCAACGAGCCGGAAAAAGTCAGCAGTTGCTCACTTTTTTGATTCAGCCTGTGGCGGCGTGCTTCTCATCTTCTTGGTTGCCGCGAGATAGCGATCGGCATTGGTCGGCAGTCCCTGGAAGCCGTCGAAGTTGGCCGCCATCGCGACACCGAGTTCGTCGAGCCGTGCACCCGGGTTCGGGTGCGTCTTGAACAGCAACGCCAGATACGGATCATCGGTTTTCAGCGTACCGAGTGTCTGCAGCGCCGCCGGCAACCCCCACGGGTCATAACCTGCGCGGGTCGCCAGCACGACGCCGATCCGGTCGGCTTCGAACTCGTCGTCCTTGTCGAGACCGCGGGCATAAAGTTCCTTGGTCGGACCCACCAGGGCCTCGACCAGTTCGCCGCCCTGTTCGCCCGCCGTGCCTGCGGCCGCGCCAGCCCCCAGCAGATTCACCCATGCGCCCTTGCGCAATGCGTTGAGGTGATGCTTCCGGACCACATGCGCCACCTCGTGGCCGAGCACACCGGCCAGTTCGGCCTCGTTGCGGACAACCCGCAGCATGCCGCGGGTGACGATGACATAGCCCCCCGGCGCCGCAAAGGCATTGACATGCTCGCTGTCGTTCACGCCGAAACGCCAAGGCAACAACGGGCGCTCCGACTGCTGCGCGACCCAGCGGCCGACTTCGTTGACGTAGCGCTGCAACGCAGGATCGTCCAGCAACGGTCGGGCGCCGAGCAGGGTTTCGGTGATGCCATGGCCCAGCTCCACTTCCCGCGGTTCATCCACGGTGCCGGTGGCATCCTTGATGTTCTTCATGAGCCCGTCGACACCGCCGACGCTGCGCATGAACGCCTCCTGTTGTTCCGGAGCGCACGCCACTACCAGAACCGCGACGCACGCCAGGGTCAAGGTCAGGATTCGGGCATTCATTTCTTCACCGGGACGGGCTTGCCATCGGCATCGACATAAGCGACGGTCCGAGCGGTGAGCTTTCCAGCGGCCGCGAACGCCGCCGCATCTCCCGCGGAGACCGCGAAATCGTCCAGCTTCTTGACCTCTTCCGGCGCGGGCTTCGCCGCCTTCAGATCTTCCTCGGAGAACCCACGCACGCCGGTAGTGGCCGTGGGCCCAGCGCCCGGCCGCTGGTTGAAGCTGCCGGTGATCGCGGCGATCGACGTCGTGTTCTTCTTCGGATCCGGGTTTCCGAGCCGCAGCCGGAGCATTGGCACCCAGCCCTCCAGCGCCCCCGACTTGACCTGATTCCAGCCACCCTGCCGCTTCAACACCGTGACCGTCGCCTTCTCAGGCAACTTGCCGAGCGCCTCGGCGTCGAGAAACGGCTTGGCTTTGAGGTCCGTCTCTCGAACGACATAGGCCGCATTCTGCTGAGCCCATGCCGGTATCGCCGCCAATGCCGCGATCAGCAGGAGCCATCGATACCCGAGCGTCATGGGCTGGATTTCCTTCTCGGTTCGTAGAGCCGTGCGTCCTGTGCGCGGCCCTTGATTTTATAGGCGCCCCGATCGATGAAGTCAAAGGCATCTCCGCAGCGGCGCATGGTCTCTTCGGACACCAGAATCCGCGCGACGCCCTTGGTCAGTCCTTCGATGCGACTGGCGAGATTCACGGTGTCCCCGATCGCGGTGTACTCGCGTCGTGCATCCGAGCCGATCAGGCCGACAACGGCGGGTCCGGAATGGATGCCGATACCGACGTCGAAATCACCGTCGAAGTCGCCGGCCAGCTCCCGCTTGAACGCCTGCAACGTATCGGCCATGTCGAGCGCCGCCGCCACCGCGTGGCGCGCGTGGTCCGGATCGTCCACCGGCGCACCCCAGCACGCCATGATGCAATCGCCGATGAACTTGTCGAGCGTGCCGCCGTGCCGAAACACCACGTCGACCTGCCGAGAGAAATAGCGGTTCAGCAAGTTGACCACTTCGCCCGGCGTCCGTGACTCGGACAACGTCGTGAAACCGCGGATGTCCGAGAACAGCAGCGTCACCTCGCGGCTCTCGCCTTGCCGCGACAACCCGCCCTTCGCGATCAGCTCCCGTACGACATGGGGGTTCACGAAGCGGCTGAACTCCCGCACGGCGATCTCGCGGGAACGGCGTTCATCGACATACTGGCCGATGGCGGCCACCAGGAAGAACGCCCAGCCGAACAACACCGGCGTCATGACCGGAACTCGCACCCCCCGGCCCAACATGATCCAGCTTGCCACGAGCAACAGAAGTGTGACGACGACCAGGCCGATCGCGGTCCGGACCGTATCGGTGTGCCGCCAGACCGCGATCGACAGCACGAGAATCAGCGACGCCGCGAGCGCGGGATCCAACCAGCGAGGACCTTCGAGAAGCCACGTCCGGTTATGCAGGTTGTCGATCGCGGTGGCCAGGATCTCGACGCCGGGGTGCAGGTTGCTGACCGGCGTCACCTTGATGTCATGGAGCCCCGTCGCCGTGGCACCGATCACGACGATCTTGTCGCGGAACTCGTCGGAAGGACGTTTCCTGTTTTCGCTGTTGAACTCGACATACAGTTCCGCGAAGGACACGGTCGGGTGTGCCCGGATACCGCCACGCCAGTCGAGCAGGACGTCTTCGCGGTCCGGAAAATCCCAGCCCAGATCCGCCGCGAGCCGGGCCGGCAACGAAGGTATCTTCCAGCCGTACGCTTCCAGGAAAACGCCGTAGCGACGGCCGACGCCATCACGGTCCTGCAGAAAGTTGATCAGACCGAGCCGCCAGTTCTCCGGCGACAGCGCCAGCGGCAGAAGAACGTCGATCTTCGCATCGGGATCGGCGCGCGGCGTGCGGAATGCCCCCAGCGCCGATGCGATCTCGGTCAGCGGAATGCCGAACGCATCGCCCTTCGGATCGTGCCGGGCGGTCGGGAAATAGACGAACGGAAACTCCCGGATCGCTTCGTTGAACGCTTCGTCGGATTCGGGCCGGAACACATCCGGTTCGCCGAACATGACATCGAAGACGATGGCTTTGGGCTTCTGCGCCGCGATGCCGGCCACCAGCTCGCCATGGACCGATCGCGGCCACGGCCAGCGCCCGGCGAGATCCGCCATGGCGGTGATCGATGCCTCGTCGATGGCGACGATGACGACGTTCGGATCGGCCTGCAGCTTCTCAGCCCGGCTCCGCAGAAACGCATCGGTCACGCGATTCGACAGCGCCTCGGTGGCATGGAGCCAGCCGCACTCGAGGGCCACGAGCGCGAGGAAAACCGCAACGAGTGCGGCGAGGAATCGGGTGCGGGCGTCCGGCACGCGCCGGAGTCTACGCGACGCCTCGCACGGCCGCCAACGACGCCATCACAACCCGAGCCGCTGCCACACGGTCGTCACCGCACCGGCCTGGTTCAGCGTGTAGAAATGCAGTCCGGGCGCGTCGTTGGCCAGCAGGTCGTCGCAGAGCCGCGTGATCACATCGAGGCCGAACGCACGGATCGACGCCGTGTCGTCGCCGAAGCTCTCGAGCTTGCGCCGGATCCAGCGCGGGATCTCCGCGCCGCACGCATCGGAAAAGCGCGCCAGCTGCGTGAACCGCGTGATCGGCATGATGCCGGGGACCAAGGGCACACGGACGCCGGCCGCTTCGCATTGATCGCGAAAGTAGTAGTAGGCGTCCGCGTTGAAGAAGTACTGCGTGATCGCGGAATCGGCGCCCGCATTCACCTTGCCGACGAAGTTGCGGAAATCATCCTCGGTGGAACGGGCCTGCGGGTGGTACTCCGGGTAGGCAGCCACTTCGATGCGAAACGCATCGGCGTAGCGCTCCCGGATGAACGCGACGAGATCGGCGGCATAGCGGAACTCGCCGATCTCCACCATGCCGGACGGCAGATCGCCGCGCAGCGCGACGATGCGACGGATACCGGCCGCACGATAGCGATCCAGGATCTCGGCGGTCGAGGCCTTGGTCGCGGCGACGCAGGAAAGATGCGGCGCCACGTCGAACCCGTCACCCTTGATCTCGTTCACGACATCGAACGTGCGCTCGCGGGTGGAACCGCCCGCGCCGTAGGTGACGGAGAAGAACTCCGGTTTCAGCTGCGCGAGCTGCTGCCGGGTGATCCGCAACTTGTCGAGCCCTTCGGGCGTCTGCGGTGGGAACAGCTCGAAGGAAAACGCCTTGGTCGCCATGGGAGGGATCCGAAGCGCGGAACGACGGCGTCCCGCGTGACGCTGCACGAACCGCCGCGAATTTCACGCGGCGATGATGTGCCGGAGCCGCCCGGCCCCGGCCGCCGATCAGTAGCGGTAGTGATCGGACTTGTACGGCCCTTCGGGCGTGACGCCGATGTAGCGCGCCTGCACGTCGGTGAGCTTGGTGAGCTGGGCGTTGAGCTTCTTCAGCTGCAGCCGCGCCACCTTTTCGTCCAGATGCTTGGGCAGCGTGTAGACCCCGTCCGCGTACTTGTCGGTGTTCTGGAACAGCTCGATCTGCGCGATCGTCTGGTTGGCGAAGGAAGAGCTCATCACGTACGACGGATGGCCGGTGCCGCAACCCAGATTCACCAGACGTCCCTTCGCCAGCAGGATGATCCGCTTGCCGTCCGGGAAGATCACATGATCGACTTGCGGTTTGATCTCTTCCCACTCGTACTTGGACAGCGCTGCGACTTCGATCTCGTTGTCGAAGTGGCCGATGTTGCAGACGATGGCCTGGTCCTTCATCGCCTTCATGTGGTCGTGCGTGATCACATGGAAATTGCCGGTGGCTGTCACGAAGATGTCGCCCTTGTCGGCGGCATAGTCCATGGTCACGACGCGGTAACCTTCCATCGCGGCCTGCAGCGCGCAGATCGGGTCGATCTCGGTCACCCACACCTGGGCCGACAGCGCCCGCAGCGCCTGGGCCGACCCCTTGCCCACATCTCCGTATCCGGCGACGACGGCGATCTTGCCGGCGATCATCACGTCGGTCGCGCGCTTGATGCCGTCCACCAGCGATTCGCGGCAGCCATAGAGATTGTCGAACTTGGACTTGGTGACCGAGTCGTTGACGTTGATGGCCGGGAACTTGAGCATGCCGTCCTTCGCCATCTGGTAGAGCCGGTGCACGCCGGTAGTGGTTTCCTCGGTCACGCCCTTGATCTGCGCGAGCCGCGTCGAGTACCACTTCGGGTCCTGGGCGAGCTTGGCCTTGATCGCGGCGAACAGGTGCTCCTCTTCCTCGCTGCCCGGATGATTCAACAGCGACGCGTCGGATTCGGCGCGGGTTCCCAGATGCAGCAGGGTCGTGGCATCGCCGCCGTCGTCGAGAATCATGTTGGAGAAGCGGCCGTCCGGCCACTCGAAGATCCGGTGCGTGTAGTCCCAGTACTCGGCCAGGCTTTCGCCCTTGTACGCGAACACGGCAG
>JAHCKV010000242.1 GCA_026125595.1 Burkholderiales bacterium
CGGGTGGCCAGCTTCGGCCGGCGTCAGATCGAAGGCTGGATCCAGATCGAGGGCGCGCTTGAATTCTTCGCGGCATTGAACCTTGCGACCCGACACGCAGGCGATGAACGCGAGGTACTTGTGGGCGGTGACCTGATCCTTTGCCGGCAATCCTTCGTCGAGGGCGGCGGCCAGGGTCTGGGCCGCACCGCGAAGGTTGCCGTCTTCGTAGTCGCGGACGCCGTCTTCGAGCAGATGCTGGCCGCGGCTCTTGCGGATCAGCGGGTTGGTGGCGCAGCCGTCCAGAGTGAAGACGACCAGGCCGGTCAGCAGCAACTTGCGGCGCAGGGGATGGGTCATCGTCAGAAGCGGTGTTTGACGCGCAGCCGCTGCCCGGGCGTCACGTTGATCACTTCCGCGTAGGCGGGCAGCGAGCCGTTGCGGATTTCCAGTTCGACGCGGCCAGGAGGCAATTCGACGACGTCGAGCGGCGGTGTCACGCCGATCCGGACGCCATTGATCCAGACCTCGCCCCACGGCGCGACGGCCAGCGCGATGGTTGCCTGTTCGGATGCCGCATGCGCAGGTGCTCGCGGTGCGGCGGTCGCCGGGGCGACGACGGGGGGCGTGACGGGTTTGCGCGCGACCACAGACGGTTCGGCACGCGGGTGGGGGCGGGCGGCTTCGGTGCCGATCCGGGCCGCGGCGGCATGGGGTGCAGCGGTTCCAGCCGAAGGCGCATCGTCGGGGAGCGTGTCGATCAGCAAGTTGTCCAGTTCGACCACTGCACCTTGCGTGGCGGGCGGAGGTGGCGTCGGCGTGCTCGCGGTCGCCGCGCTCGCGGCAGGATCCGTTGGCGGGATCCGGCCCACCAGAACCACCAGGGTCAGCGCCAGGCTCGAGACGCCAGCCACGACCCACGCGATCCGGTGATTCCAGAACCAGTCGCGGCGATGTGCCGTGAAGGCGGTGGTGGTCGCTGTCGGGCGATCGGTGACGATCGACGCGGGTGCGGGTCCGACTTCGAGGACCTCATGGGCGCGGACCAGCGAGTCGGTCCGCACGCCCTGCGGTGTGAACAGCGAACGGTGGCGCGGTGCGGCCGTCACGATCCGGTCCATGAACGCGCGGGATGCAAGGATCTGCCCGGCAGCGGCGAATGCCATGATCCGTTCCGCGACATCGATGCCGTCTCCGACGATGGCCGGTTGTCCGTTGGCGTCGCGAGTAGAGCGCACGGGGCCGACGTTCAGACCCATCCGGACGCAGGATGCGTCGCCGGAACCCTCGCGATCGAAGACTTCCCGCAGCATCAACGCGACACGCAACGCATCGGTGGCGGCGCCGAGGAAGGTGATGGCAGCGCCGTTGTCGGTGTCGAGGATGATTCGAGAATCCGGCGGCAGCGGCCGGATCGCCGTGGCGATCCGATCGTTGAAACGTTCCTTCAGTGCGACCTGTTCGGCCACCGGTCGATGCGCGTAGTCCGCAATGTCCAGGAACAGCACGCTGCAGACGATCGTGCGATCGGCGGGCGTGGCAGTTGCCGGAGGGGCGTTGGGCGCGCCGGACGCGAAAACCATGGTGGTCAGGTGGGATATCACGTGGGTTGATCGTCACCCGATGCGGCGGAAAGGCGGGCATGGCCGTGGGGTTTCACTATCATCCGGTCCCTGTTAGCGCCGGATCGCCGCGCACGGTCACGTCCGACTGCCGAAGGTCGCGCGGCGTTTCACAACATCCCATCCGAATCAACCGTTTAGGTATGTCATGCGACACCGAGTCAACCCCTACGACGACGGGCTGCCGAAGAACTCAGCAAATTATGTGCCCCTGTCCCCTTTGTCCTTCCTCGAACGGGCGGCCGACGTTTTTCCGGATCGAGTGGCCGTCGTTCACGGCGGATGGCGGCTCACGTGGCGGGAGGTCCAGGCGCGCAGCCGCCGGCTGGCTTCGGCGTTGGTGGCGAGAGGCATCGGTGTCGGCGATACGGTGGCGGTCGTCGCCGCAAACACGCCACAGATGATCGAAGCCCATTTCGGCGTGCCGATGACCGGCGCCGTGCTCAACACGCTGAATACTCGCCTCGACGGCGAGGCGCTGGCATTTCAGCTGAGGCACGGCGAGGCAAAGGTCCTGCTGACGGATCGGGAGTTCTCTGCCGCGGTCGGTGCCGCGCTCCGGTTGCTCGAGCAGCGTCCGATCGTGATCGACATCGACGATCCGCTCGCGGTGGGCGGCGATCTGCTGGGCGAGATGGACTACGAGGCGTTCCTCGCCGCTGCCGATCCGGTCTTCGAGCGCCAAGCCCCGGCCGACGAGTGGGACGCCATCGCGTTGTCGTACACGTCGGGCACGACGGGCAATCCGAAAGGCGTCGTGACCCACCATCGCGGCGCCTATCTCAATGCGGTCGGCAACGCGGTGACGTGGGCGATGCCGCATTTCCCGGTCTACCTGTGGACACTGCCGATGTTCCATTGCAACGGCTGGTGCTTTCCGTGGACGCTTGCCCTGCTCGCCGGGACCAACGTGTGCCTGCGCCGCGTCGATGCGCGGGGCATCCTGGATGCCATCCGCGAACACCGCGTGACGCACTATTGCGGCGCGCCTGTCGTGCACAACCTGCTGATCAACGCGCCGGACGATTGGAAGCGCGACATCGGTCACAAGGTCCAGGGCATGGTGGCAGCGGCGTCGCCGCCGGCGTCGATGATCGAAGGCATGGCGCGAATGGGGTTCGACATCACGCATGTCTACGGCCTGACCGAGGTCTACGGTCCGGCATCGGTCTGCGAGAAGCACCCGGAATGGGCCGATCGGTCGATCGAGGAACAGGTGGCGCTGAACGCGCGGCAGGGCGTGCGCTACCCCTTGCAGGAAGGCATGGCGGTGTTCGATCCGGAGACGCTCGAACCGGTGCCGCGCGACGGCGAGACCATGGGCGAGATCTTCTTCCGCGGCAACATCACGATGAAGGGCTACCTGAAGAATCCGACCGCCACCGAAGAAGCGTTTGCCGGCGGCTGGTATCACACGGGGGATCTGGCGGTCATGCACCCCGATGGTTACGTGCGGATCAAGGATCGTTCGAAGGACGTGATCATTTCCGGTGGCGAGAACATTTCGTCGATCGAGGTGGAAGATGTCCTGTACCGCCATCCGGCCGTGCTCGACGCCGCGGTGGTCGCCCAGCCGGATCCGAAGTGGGGTGAAACGCCGTGCGCATTCGTCACGCTGCGCGATGGAGCCGTCGTCTTGGAGGCCGACCTGATCGCGTTCTGTCGCGAGCGCCTGGCGCATTTCAAGGCGCCGAAGCGGGTGATCTTCGGACCGTTGCCGAAGACGTCCACCGGCAAGATCCAGAAGAATCTGCTGCGGGAGCGCATCCGGTCGGTGCCGTGACGACCCGACGCGCACATTCAGTTTGTCCCGCTGCGGCGCATTCGGTCCGACGCCGCGGCGGGGCGCTGCGCTAGAATCCAAGGCTTTCCCAACCGGCAGCAGGCAGACCATGAAGATTCTCGTGCCCGTCAAGCGGGTGGTCGACTACAACGTCAAGGTGCGGGTCAAGTCGGACGGCACCGGTGTCGAGACCACGAACGTCAAGATGTCCATGAATCCCTTCGACGAGATTGCCGTCGAGGAAGCGGTCCGGCTGAAGGAGGCCGGTGTCGCTACCGAGATCGTCGCGGTCTCGATCGGCGTGACCCAGGTGCAGGAAACGTTGCGCACGGCACTGGCGATCGGCGCCGATCGCGCGATCCATGTGCAGACCGATCTCGAAACCCAGCCGCTCGGCGTCGCGAAAGCGTTGAAGGCGCTGGTGGACAAGGAACAGCCCGGGCTCGTCATCCTCGGCAAGCAGGCCATCGACGACGATGCGAACCAGACGGGCCAGATGCTCGCCGCGCTGCTCGGATGGTCCCAGGCCACGTTCGCTTCGAAGGTGAAGGTCGAAGGCGAAACAGTGACCGTGACACGGGAAATCGACGGTGGCCTCGAGACACTCGCGCTCAAGCTGCCGGCGATCGTCACGACCGATCTGCGTCTCAACGAGCCGCGGTACGTGACGCTGCCGAACATCATGAAGGCCAAGAAAAAGCCCCTCGACACCGTGACGCCGGACGCGCTCGGTGTCGATTTCGCGCCGCGACTGAAGACACTGAAAGTGTCCGAACCCGCCAAGCGCGGTGCCGGCAAGCAGGTCGGCAGCGTGGCGGAACTGGTCGAGAAGCTCAAGAACGAAGCGAAGGCGATCTGAGGACGAGGCGGGCATGGGCATTCTGGTCATTGCGGAACACGACAACGCGCGGCTGAAGGCCGCGACTCTCAACACGATCGCCGCTGCGACGAAGATCGGCGGCGACATCACGGTGCTGGTGGCGGGACAGGGCGCCGCGGACGTGGCGAAGGCCGCCGCTGCCGTCGCCGGGGTCGCCAAGGTGCTGGTGGCCGACGACGCAGCCTATCGCGATCAACTGGCCGAGAATCTGTCGGCGCTGATCGTGAAGTTGGCCGCCGGATACACGCACGTGATGGCACCCGCGACCGCGTTCGGCAAAAACCTGCTGCCGCGCGTTGCCGCGTTGCTCGACGTTGCGCAGATTTCGGAGATCGTCGCGGTGCAGTCCGCCGATACGTTCGTGCGTCCGATCTATGCCGGCAATGCGCTGGCGACGGTGCAGTCGGCCGATCCGATCAAGGTCATCACGGTGCGCAGCACCGGATTCGACGCGGCCGCCTCGACCGGTGGCAGTGCCGCCGTCGAGAATGTGGCCGCCGAAGCGGATTCGGGTCTGTCCCGGCTCGTCGGGCAGGAACTGACGAAGTCGGCCCGACCCGAACTCACGGCCGCGCGGATCATCGTTTCCGGTGGTCGCGGCATGGGCAGTGGCGAGAACTTCGCGTTGCTGGAAGCGCTGGCGGACAAGCTCGGTGCGGCGGTGGGTGCGTCGCGCGCGGCGGTCGACGCGGGTTTCGTGCCGAACGACTACCAGGTCGGGCAGACCGGAAAGATCGTCGCGCCCGAGCTGTACATCGCGGTCGGCATTTCCGGCGCGATCCAGCACCTGGCCGGCATGAAGGACAGCAAGGTCATCGTCGCCATCAACAAGGATGCCGAAGCGCCGATCACGCAGGTCGCCGACTACTGGCTGGTGGCGGATCTGTTCCAGGCCGTCCCCGAGCTGACCGCCGCGCTGGGCTGAGCGTCCGCCGCACTGCCGTCGAATCCGGACAAGGAGCCATACGATGTCGACCTACGCCGCCCCCGTGCGTGACATGAAGTTCGTTCTCGAGGAACTCGTTGACCTGCAGGCCATCGCAGCGCTGCCGGGCAACGAGGAGGTCAGCAGTGATCTCGTCGATGCGGTGCTGGAGGAGGCAGGCAAGTTCGCCGCCGGCGTGCTCGATCCGTTGAACGTGCCGGGCGACCAGACCGGTGCCCAGTGGAATGATCACGTGGTCACGACGGTACCGGGGTTCCGCGATGCATACCGACAGTTCGTCGATGCGGGCTGGGGGGCTGTCGGTGGCGATCCGACCTACGGCGGTCAAGGTTTGCCGCACGTGTTGTCGCAGCAGCTGTCCGAGATGTGGAACTCGGCCAACATGTCATTCTGCCTGTGCCCGATGTTGACCAACGGCGCGACGCTGGCCCTGGCGCGGCACGGGTCGGAAGCACTGAAGGAAAAATTCCTGCGCAAGATGGTGTCGGGCGAGT
>JAHCKV010000243.1 GCA_026125595.1 Burkholderiales bacterium
CCATTGCAAAGCCTGGAACTGGAGGCGCTCGTCGAGCGGCAGGAAGCGACCGGTCTTGCGCACCAGATACAACAGAATCGCGCCGGATTCGAACAGCGCGAACGGTTGGCCGCCCGGACCGTCCGGATCGACGATCGCCGGAATCTTGCCGTTCGGGTTGATGGCCAGGAACGCGGGCTTGTGCTGGTCGCCCTTGCCGATGTCGATCGGATGCGTGCGATACGACAACCCGCATTCTTCGAGCATGATGGAGACCTTGCGGCCGTTCGGTGTGCCCCACGTGTAGAAGTCGATCATCGCACCTGCTCCGTTCGGAAAGGTTGCGATTCTACGGGTTGAAGCGACGACGGCAGATCCGTCGCGGATCTGCCGTCCACGACGCGGCCCATGCCGCGTCGATCAGTCTTTCTTCGTGCGCTTGTCTTTCATGAACGTGTGAATCTCTTCCGGCGACACCGTGCCGTCCTTGTCGGTGTCGATGGCGTCGAAGTTCTTCGCGACGTTGGGCAACGCCTTGGCTTCTTCCTTGTCGAGCGTGCCGTCGTTGTCCTTGTCGGCGGCCTTGAACTTCTCGCCCATCTTGCCGTGCTTGCCTTGATGCTTCTTCTTCATCGCCGCCTTGATTTCCTCCGGCGACACGGTGCCGTCCTTGTCGGTGTCGATGGCATCGAAGTTCTTCGACACGCGCGGCAGTGCCTTGGCTTCTTCCTTGTCGAGCGTGCCGTCGTTGTCCTTGTCGGCGGCCTTGAACGACTCCATGAATTTCGCGCCGTGGCCGGCCATGGCGTCTTCATGGTGATCGGCGAAAGCGAAAGGTGTGGCGAGCGCAAGCAGCGTGGCGGTGGCCAGGGTGATCGATTTCATCGGGTTATCCTCATCAGGTCGTATCGGAACGTCGGAATGGCTGAGCCATGGTCGACACAACGTGTGCTGTGCAGGCGCGTTGACGTCGGGCGTTCGACACGCCCGGCGCAGCCATCAGCGGAGGATTGCGTCGACCGCGGCTTCCCGGGCCGCGCGGATGCGTTCCGGTATCGGGCGCGGGTCGGAACGATCTGCGGCGAGGCGCGCCGCATCCACCGAAGCGGCAGCCGTCAACGCGCGTTCCAGTCGTTCGGCGGGGGCATATGGCGGCGTTGCATCCGAATCGTGACGAGCGACGCAGATCAACTCGCGAAACCGGTCCGGCCGACGGAATGCGTCGACGCCCTGCAACAGTTCGACGAGTTGAGTCGCGGTCGATGCGGGTGCGTTCCCGATCCGCGACAACCACCGGGCCGCCAGCTCGGCCAGCTCGCGGCAGTCCGCCGGCACGCGCCAGCGCGCGCACAGGGATTCGAGATCATCGCCGGTGCGCCAGACAGTCAACGCGAATCGCACGGTCAGCGGTGCGGCGTCGTCGGCCGCGCGATCCAGCCGGTCGAGAATGCGGCTGCCATCCGCAACGAGCATCACTGCGAGTTCCGGTGCAATCACCGGCAGTGCATCACAGTCCTGCAGAACACGGAACATCGTCGACGGGCGCGCTTCCATCAGCCCGCGCGACACTTCCTGCCACACCCGCTCCGCCACCAGGTGATCGACTTCGCCGTCCGCGACCATCTGCCGCATCAACTGCAACGTTTCCGGCGCGACCGTGAAGCCGAACCGGGCGGCGAATCGTGCGACGCGCAGGATGCGGACCGGGTCTTCGGTGAACGCCGGACTCACGTGTCGCAGAACGCCGGCAGACAGATCCTGCGCGCCGCCGAACGGGTCCACGAGCGAGCCATGTTCGTCCAACGCCATCGCGTTGATCGTCAGATCGCGGCGGGCGAGATCGTCTTCGAGCGTGACATCCGGTGCCGCGTGCACGACGAAGCCGCGATAGCCGGGGCCGGATTTGCGTTCAGTCCGCGCGAGGGCGTACTCCTCGTGGGTTTGCGGATGCAGGAACACCGGGAAGTCGCGCCCCACGGGCCGGAATCCGGCCTGCACCATGGCCTCGGGTGTCGCGCCGACCACGACCCAGTCCCGATCCCGCACCGGCAGGCCGAGGCGCTCGTCGCGGACCGCACCCCCGACCCGGTAGATCTTCACTGCGGCTTATCCGTGCGGTTCGAAGGCCGGGACGACCTCGGTTTCGGCTTGTGCGTCGGCCAGCCAGCGTTGCATCGCGGGCAGGCCGATCAGCGTGTCGCGGTACGCATCTCCCACCGCATCGAGCTCCACGCCGTAGGTGGCGAAGCGGAACGCGACCGGGGCATACATGGCGTCGGCGACGGAGAACGTACCGAACAGAAACGGACCACCGGCACCGAAGCGCGCCCGGCAATCGCGCCACAGCGCGAGAATCCGCGCGACATCGATCATCGCTTCCGGGGAGGGGACGATGCCCGGCAGCGAACGCCGGCAATTCATCGGAAAACCGGATCGCAGCGCCTGGAAGCCGGAATGCATCTCCGCGCTGACGCTTCGGGCGACGGCACGGGCATCGCCTCGCTGCGGCCACAGATGCAGTTCGGGATGCCGTTCGGCCAGATATTCGCTGATCGCGAGGGAATCCCAGATCGTCAGCGGGCCGTCAATCAGCACGGGGACGCGACCGGAAGGCGAGTGGCTGCGAATCTGCACTGCCGATTCCGACGTGCGCAGCGGGATGCGGAGCTCGCGAAACGGGATCCCCGCGTGCTGCATCAGTACCCACGGCCGCAACGACCACGACGAGTAGTTCTTGTTGCCGATGACCAGCGTGTAGTCGGACATGGCGGACCTCAGCGTCCGGCCCGGAAGCGGAAGCTGCCGTAGCGGGTGCGCGGCGTCTGTTCCGCGAGATACAGAGGTGCGACGGTTTCGAGCGGTGCCGGCGCGAAGTCGAACACGGGTGGAAATGCACAGCCGCAGACGTTGTCGACCTGCATGGAGCGCAGATTGTCGCGCGTCATCAGTCGACCGGGCAGGTGCTCCAGCGCGAAGGCCTGCAAGTGCGCGAGTGGTCTGGGAAGCGGAACGATCGCGCGCCGCAGTTGCAACAGCGCACAAACGTAGCGGACGAGTTCGTGCAGCGTGTAGATGGTCGGGCCGCACAGCGGATAGGTCTGACCGATCGTGTCGCGATTGTCGAGGCAGTGCACGATGGCGCGGGCGACGTCTTCCACGTGGATCGGCTGGAAGCGAGCGTTCGCCCCTCCCAGCGGCAGCACCGGCGCGATCCGCGCGAGCTGCGCGAACAGCGTCAGGAAACTGTCGCCACGCCCGAAGATCACCGAGGGCCGCAGGATCGTGGCCGGCAATCGGTCAGCCGCATTCTTCACCGCGATCTCACCGACGGCCTTGCTGCGCAAATAGGCGCTGGGCGCATCCGCCGAGGCCCCCAGCGCGCTGACGTGGACCAGACGCCGGACGCCGGCTTCGCGGCAGGCTGCGGCGATCCGCGCCGGCAGTTCTTCGTGATTGCGGCGGAAGCCATCGCCGCGGCCGTCGTGCAGCACGCCGACCAGATTGACGACGGCGTCGACGCCGGTCACCAGCCGGGCGAGCGACGGGGGGTCATGGATGTCGGCCTGCTGCACATCGACGGTGGGCAGCAGGATCAGTTCGTCCTTGACGCGCTCACGGATGCGGGTCGGGATGCGGACGTGGATGCCGCGGGCGGACAACTGGCGGGCGACGTGGCTGCCGACGAAGCCGGAGCCGCCGATCAGGCAGACAGAGCGGAGCGTCATGGCGTGCGGGAAGGCATCGAGGATCGGATCATGGGGCAGGGGCCGCCGTCGCGCGCGGGGGCACCGTGCCGATGCGCGCCTTCAGCGTGCCGGGCGGATGCCCCAGCACCCGGGCGTACTGTGCGGCGTTGGCCATCACCTTGCGGACGTAGTCGCGGGTTTCGTTGAATGGAATGGTGTCGATGTAGATCGCGCCTTCGAGCGGACTGTCGATGCCGCGCCAGTTCTGCGCGCGGCCCGGTCCGGCGTTGTAGGCGGCCGACGCGAGCACGGGGCTGCCGTCGAAGCGGGTCAGCATCTCCTTCAGGTAGAACGTGCCGAAGCTCACGTTGGCATCCACGGCATCCTCCACGGCGGGCCGCCAGTCCTTGACACCCAACTTGCTGGCGATCCAGCGTGCCGTGCCGGGCATGATCTGCATCAGTCCGGATGCGCCGACGCTGGAGCGCGCCGTGGCGACAAACCGGCTTTCCTGACGGACCAGACCGTAGACCCAGGCTTCGTCCAGGTCCAGTTCCCGGGCCGATGCCCGGATCAGTTCCGGATACGGCGCGGGATAGCGAAGATCCATGTTCACCAGCTTCTTCGATCGGTCGGCCGTCGCGATCGCCCGCTCGTACCAACCTTCGCGGCGTGCCAGTTCGGCCGCCGCCAGCAGCTTCGTGTCGTCGAGCCCCGAGACCGTCCAGATCCATTCGAGATTGCCTTCGTAGCGCAATCCCAGCCGGTAGAACGTCAGGGCGCGACGGAAACCGGGCGTCTGCCGGGCTTCGGCAACTTCTTCTTCGGTCGGCCGGTGGGACTGGATCGTCGGTCCGATGCTCGGGCCCAGTTCTTCCTGGGCCAGCTGGCCGTGGAAGTCGGATTCCTGCGCGAGTGCCGCCAGCACGGCATTGGCTTCCGGCGTCCGGTCCAGTGCGATCAGCGCGCGGCCGCGCCAGTAGCGCCACGCCGCGCGATCCTTCTCTTCGGCCTGCATCGCTTCGGTGGCGGACAGCAGCGCCGGCCAATCCGCGGCGCGCAACGCCGCCCGCGCCTTCCATGCGAGCTGCGCGTCGCTCAACGGTGTCTCGCCGGCTTCCTGGAACCACACGAGCGCGGTTGGCAGATGCTTGCGCGCACCGGCGGTCGCGATCAATCCCCAGCCATAGTTGCGGTCGTCGGCCGGCAGTCGCTTGCCGATGCTGCGCCAGGTATTCGCCGCGGCTTCCGGTACCGAGACAGCGGTGCGGCCCAGCGCGAACAGGGTGACTTCCCGCTGGCCGCGGTGCGCGACCGCGAGGTTCTTGGCTTCGAGGAACTTCTGCGGATTGCGGATCACCGCATCGACCGCCTTCGGATCCGGCCGGTGTGCCGACGGCAGCCGCAGTGCCACGGCCTTGGCGACCGTCGCGTTGCCGGCCTCGAACGCGAGCCGCACGCGTGCCCACACATCGGCTTCGCGCAGATGCCCGGCATCCGTCAACGCATCGAACACCGGCGTGCAGGCGTCCGGCAACTCACGACCGGTGAGCCACAGTGCCCGGCCGTTCGCGGCAAGATCTTCGTCGCCACCGGCGGCGAGCCGCGCCTGGATGGAAAGGCACTGCAGATCGGTTTCCGGATCCCGCAGCTTCGGATAGTCGATGCGGAACGCCGGCCAGTTGCGTTGCTTGCCCAGCAGTCGCAGCCAGTCCGCGCGCAGACGGTTCGCCGGAAGCTGTCCTGCATAGCGCTCCAGATAGCGCTGCACCTCGCCGGCGCCGGTGGTCGGAAGCCGCATCCGCAACTGCCAGTATTCGACCCACGGGGACAGCGGATGATCCTGCAGCCGCGGCGCCAGTTCCTCGACCCGCGTGGTCTGGCCTTTCTGGAAGGCTTCGCGTGCGGCGAGGAAATCGGCGTCCCCGATGGCGGCGTCGGCCAGCGGAGCGATGGCGAACAGCATGGTGAGAGCGAGGCGACGCAGCATGAGTGATGGGGGCATCAGAGAAAGAGC
>JAHCKV010000244.1 GCA_026125595.1 Burkholderiales bacterium
GATGTTGCGCGCCGGTTGGGGGTTTCCCATCAGGCGCCGTACAAGCACTTCGCGAGTCGGGATCATCTTCTGGCCGAAGTGATCCGGCGCTGTTTCGGACGGTTCGCACACCAGCTGCAGAACCGCGAACCGGCGGACGATCCGATGCAGGATCTGGGCTCCCTGGGTGAAGCCTACCTTCGCTTCGCACTCGACAATCCGCTCGAGTATCGACTGATGTTCGGCACGCCGTGGCCGACATCGGCCACCGATACGGCACTGGCCCACGACGCGCGCGTCGCATTCCGGATCCTGCAGCAGGTACTGGCCACGCTGTACGGCAAGGCGTCGATCCGTGACGAAGCGGTGGAACTCGACGCCTTGTTCATCTGGTCGACGATGCACGGGTTGGCGACGATACTGCAGAGCAACGTGATGGACCGGCTCGACCTGCGCAAGAAGGTGCTGGCACAGGCAGCCGAGCATGTCATGCGACGCATCGGCGACGCGCTCGGCACGCCGCCCTGCCGACCGGAACAGTGATCGACGGACCGGATCATCGATCGTGGCGGCGGCGCGACGACAGAGACAACTCTTCACCGTAGGAGCATCGCATGCGGGATCCCGACGAGAAGCGAGTGCGTTCTGCTTTGCAGATCCGGCAGGATTTCGTGGCCCCGAGCCTGCGCACGGACTGGGCAGGCGTTTCCGCCGAAATGCTCACGACATCGGATACCCGCGGCTACGATTTCCAGTTCGACGGACCGTCGCTGTATCTGTTCTTCGGACTGTCGGGACGACGCCAGGACAGCGTCCTGACGGTCGACGGCGAGAAAGCGACCCGCTTCGTCGACATCGCCAACCGGTTCCATGTCGTCCCTGCGGGTGCCTGCTTCGAAGGATTCTCGGT
This sequence comes from Burkholderiales bacterium, assembly GCA_026125595.1. Classification (GTDB taxonomy): domain Bacteria; phylum Pseudomonadota; class Gammaproteobacteria; order Burkholderiales. Next base: position 890 of record JAHCKV010000244.1, read on the forward strand.
ACCGGCTACGCCGCAACGGATGATCCAGATCTATCTGGACCCGAGGTCCGGCGCCTTGCACCCGGACGTGGATCTGACCGAGATTGCGCCGCGCCTGGCCGCTGCCGACGCTGCGTTGACGGCCACCGCGCGGAAATTCGAAGCGGCGCTGACGGCCCCTGAACCCCTCGGCCGGCTGTATGGAGAAACGCTGGGCTGCGCGCTGGCCATCGAACTGTTGCGCTGGCAACGCGGCAACCGGGATTTCGCCCGGCCGCCCCGCGGCGGCCTCACCGCGCACCAGCACAATCGGGTCACCGCGTTTGTGCAGGATCATCTGTCGGGATCCATCGGCCTGACCCAGCTGGCCGAGCTCGTCGGGCTCTCACCCTGGCATTTCTGCCGCGCGTTCAAGCAGACCACCGGCGTTCCGCCGCACCGATGGGTCAACGGCCAGCGGATCGAGCGCGCCAAGGCCTTGCTGACGGATACGCGGTTCAGCATTACCGACATCGCACTGGCCACCGGTTTCGCCGGTTCGACGCAGTTCGCGCGCGTCTTCCGCGCCGCCGTCGGTTCGAGTCCATCCCGGTATCGGCACCAGTCCGGCGGCAGCCCGGGTACGGCCGATGCCGACGACGGCGCAATTTCCGTCGATCGGCGCAACAACGGTTGCGACGCCGCGGGCGATTGTCGCGACACTGCCCCATCGCAACCGGGGACCACCGGACGCGGAAACGACGGCAGCCGGTAGCGGTCACCGCGGACCGACGGCTGGGTGGGGTCCCCGTGCAATCTCCCGGGGGAATCCGTCATGTCCTTTCCCGCTTCGCCATCCGACCCAGCGACACCGGCAACCGACTCGTTGGCCGGTCTGCGCGCTTCCATTCCGGGCTACCGACTCGGCGATCCGACATTGTCGCGATCGCCGATCACGCTGCAGGAGCTGGATCTGTTGAAGACGACGGTCTTGCTCACCGATGAAGATGTCGGCTACTTGCGCCGGGCCGGCGCGATTCTCGCACCGCAGACCGAAGCCATCCTCGATGTCTGGTACGGGTTCGTCGGCCAGCATCCGCACCTGCTGCACTACTTTTCGAACAAGTCCGACGGCGCGCCGGACCTGGAGTATCTCGGCCGCGTGCGGGCCCGGTTCGGTCAGTGGATCAAAGACACGACCAACGCCCGCTACGATCAGGCGTGGCTCGACTATCAGCATGAGTTCGGCCTGCGCCATACCCGGGCGGGCAAGAACAGAACCGACAATGTGGCGTCGGTCGATCACATCCACTTCCGCTACCTGATCGCCTTCATCGTACCGATCACGGCCACCATCGAGCCGTTTCTCGCCCGCAGCGATGCCGGCGCGGACGAAGTCAAGAAGATGCTGGCCGCATGGACCAAGTCGGTCGTGTTGCAGACCGTGCTGTGGAGCTATCCGTACGTGAAGCCGGGCGACTTCTGACGCGTTCCCGATCGCCACCGGGCGTTGCCGATCCGCGACGCCCATTCCCCCGCCTCGTCCTGCATCTGCGAGGTTGTTGCTAGAATCGCGCGACCCCTCCGCGGGTTTCCGGTTCTCCCGTTGATCACCGAAGTGGGCGGGCAGAACCCTCGTCGATCGGCACGAGCGGAGATTGCCCATGCTTCCGAATTCCCTCACGGCGCGGATCTATCTGGTCGGAATGGCCGTGTTCGCTGCTGTGGTCGTGATGGTGGCGCTGCTGATCGCAGCGACCGAGCGAACCAGCAATGCCTTCGTGTGGGTCAACCACACGCAGAACGTGATCCGCGCCGTCGACGAGATGGTGGGCGATCTGCGCGAGGCCGAGTCCGGCCAGCGCGGCTATCTGCTGTCGCGCTCGTCCGTGTTCCTGGATACCTTCAACGAAAGCATCGCCAGCGCCAACAGCCATTCGAACCGACTGGTCGAACTCACCAAGGACAACCTGGCGCAGCACCAGCGTGCGGTCAAGCTCCGCGCCGGGGTCGAGGAAAAGATCGAGGCTCTGAATGTGCCACTCGCACTGGCCCAGGCCGGCAAGTTCGACGACGCCGTGGCGTTCGTCAGGAGCGGACGCGGACGCTCGTTGATGGAGGACGTGGCGCGCCGCGCCGGCGAGATCAAATCGGGCGAGCAGAGCCTGCTGGCCATCCGGTCGGAAGAGGCCCGGGAACGGGCGGACTGGAATCGCGATCTGCTCCGCTACGGTGGCCCGTTGGTTGCGTTGCTTTTCGTCGTGTTCGTGATCCTGCTGATCCGCAGTGTCCGTGCGCCGCTGACCGGCGTGCTGGCGTCGATGAAGGCGTTCGGTGGTGGCAACCTGTCGGTGCGGGCCAATACCGTAACCGGCACACGGGAGTTCGACGAACTCGCCAGGACCCACAACGAGATGGCCGACCAGCTCACCGCCGCGATGGAGCAGCAGAAGAAAAGCGACCAGGAACTGCAGACGGCGAACGACGAATTGCGCGCCAGGGGCGAGATGCTGCAGGCGCGGAGTCAGGCGATCGAGCGGCTCGGCGGCATGGCGCATCGCATGCAGGCGGCACGCACCGACGCGGAGCTCGCCGACGTACTGCGTTGCTTTCTGCCGCAGGTGCTGCCGCAGACGCCGGGTGCGCTGTACATCCACAACAATTCCCGCACGCAGCTCACGAAGATGGCGGAATGGGGCGATCTGGCGGATCTGCCCGACGGATTCGGTCCCGATGAGTGTTGGGCGCTGCGCCGAGGGCAGAGCCACGCCCTGACGGCCCACGGGCCGGACGTCGTCTGCGCCCATGTCCGCGGCGACGTCGCGGAATATCACTGCGAACCGGTGCTGGCCGGCGGTGAGGTGATCGGCTTGCTGCACCTGGGCGGTGAAGTCGATGCCGAAGAAAGTTTCCGGCTCGGCGTGTTGACCGAGAACATCGCGCTGGCATTGGTCAATCACAAACTGCAGCGCGGATTGCGTGAACAGTCGATCCGCGATCCGCTGACCAACCTGTTCAACCGTCGCTACATGGAGGAAACGCTGTCGGTCGAAGTGGCCCGCTCGATGCGCTCGGAACAATCGATCGGCGTCATCATGTGCGACGTCGACCACTTCAAGCGATTCAACGATACGTTCGGCCATGACGCTGGCGACGTGCTGCTGCGCGCGGTGGCGGGACAGATCCAGTCTCATTTTCGCAACGGCGACATTGCCTGTCGCTACGGCGGCGAGGAATTCGCCATCATCGCGCCCGGCGCTTCCGCCGAGCATCTGGTTCGCCGCGCCGAACGGTTGCGCGAGGGGATCCGATCGATGTCGATCCACCACGAAGGTCAATCGCTGGGACAGGTCACCATGTCGTTCGGCGTTGCATCGATGGTGGCGCACGCCGAAACGGACGGAAAGGAAGCCCTGCGCCATGCCGACGGTGCGCTGTATCAGGCCAAACGATCCGGCCGCGATCGGGTCGTGGTCGCCGATATCGCGGCACCCCCGGTTACCGTGGACTGAACCGGGTCCGGCGGCGCGTCGTGCCGTGCGCGCAATTGCCGGGAAGCCCGCGTCTTCAGCGACGATGGGGTCGAAGCCTTCCGCCGGCAACAACTCGCACGGCGTTTTGTCGGCAACATTGCTTGAGCATTCCGCATCCCGCCGCGCGACGATCGATTCGATCAGTTGACCTTGCACTCGGACGTTGCCGCCCATAGCTTCTGTCAATGCGTCGATCGATGCGAAGCGAAGGGTTGAGCCATGAAGTCACTCGGCAAGCGCGCGGAAGGCCTGCGCCTGGAACGCATGAAGGCCTCCCGCCTGTGGACCGGCGAGACATTCCGCAATATTCATCCGGTGATTCCGGGCTTGCGGAACACGACCGGTCCACGCCCGTCGATCAAGGAGATCCTGTGGTCCGAAGGGCGACGTGTGCCGGTCGGCCCGCTGCCGTCGGTCAATCCGCTGGACGCCTGGCGCCGACCCGCCGGAACCGGACTGCGGGCCACGTGGCTCGGGCACTCGACGGTACTGATCGAGATCGACGGCCTGCGCGTGCTGACCGATCCGGTCTGGGGAACCCGCGCTTCGCCCACGCGGCTCGCCGGCCCGAAACGCTTTCAACCCGTGCCGGTGCCGCTGCGCGCGCTGCCGCCGCTGGACCTGGTGATCATCTCCCACGACCACTACGATCACCTCGACTATCCGACCATCCGTGAGCTGGCGCGCCAGCAGGTGCCGTTCGTCACTGCACTCGGTGTGGGCGCCCATCTGCAGGCGTGGGGCGTGGCGCCGGAGCGCATCACCGAACTGGATTGGTGGGAGTCGTACACGCTGCCGCGCGCCGAACTCACCGTACATGCGACGCCCTCGCAGCATTTCTCAGGCCGGACGTTCAAAGACCGCAACGCGACACTGTGGTCGTCGCTCGTCATCGAGACATCCCATCATTGCGTCTTCTTCAGCGGCGACACGGGGCTGACCACCGAGTACGCGACGATCCGGGAACGGTTCGGTCCGTTCGATCTCGTCATGCTCGAAGTCGGCGCATTTCATCCTGCCTGGGGTGACATTCATCTCGGACCGAACAACGCACTCGAAGCACTCGACCTGCTGGGCGGTGGCGCCTTCCTGCCGGTGCATTGGGGCACGTTCAGCCTGGCAATGCACGACTGGGACGAGCCGGCCGAAACGCTGCTCGCGCTGGGCCCGAAAAGAGGCGCGCAATTGCTGATGCCGCGCATCGGCGAGCCGGTCGAACCAGCCCACGGCCGGGAGCCGACACCCTGGTGGCGCGCGGGCACCGTGGCGGCACGCAAGCCCTCGCCCGCTGAAC
>JAHCKV010000245.1 GCA_026125595.1 Burkholderiales bacterium
CGGATTTCTACACCGTGATCCGTGGAGATACGTTGTTCGCGATCGCGCTGGACTTCGGTTTCGACTACCGCGAGCTCGCGAAGTGGAACGCACTGGCGGATCCGTCGCGGATCCTCGTCGGTCAGCGGTTGCGCCTTACGCCGCCGGAAGGCATCGACGATGCGGAGGTGAAGCCGTTGGCGGCCGGCACCGATGTGGTGATCGAATCGCTGCCGTCGGCCACCGCTGCCGGACCACCTGAGCCGATCGAACCTCCGCCGACGGTCGCGAAGATTCCCGTGCTGACCGAACCGCGGTCGGTCACCCTGCCGTGGAGCGACAAGAACTTCGTGCAGCTCGGCGGTGTTTCCGAGAAGCCGGTCGCCGTCGCCCCGCCCGAACCCGCGAAGACCGAACCGGCGAAGCCCGTCGCCGCATCGAAGGCGGAGTCGTCGAAGAACGAACCGTCCAGGCCGGAGCCGCCGAAGCCCGTTGCGCCGGTGCCCGAGCCACCGAAGACCGAAGCCGCCAAGCCGTCGCCGCCGGTGGTGTTGGCCGAAAAGGCGGCCGACGACGGCGGATTCACGTGGTCGTGGCCGGCGCAGGGACCGTTGATTTACCGCTACGGCGAATCGGGGCACCTGAAAGGCGTCGGCATCGGTGGCAAGTCCGGTACGCCGGTGCTGGCGGCTGCAACCGGCAAAGTGGTGTATGCGGGGGCCGGGCTGCGGGGCTACGGCAAGCTGGTGATCATCAAGCACAGCGACACGTATCTCTCCGTGTATGCCCACAACAGCACGATCGTCGTGAAGGAAGGGGAGGTCGTGAAGCGCGGTCGAAAGATCGCGGAAATGGGTGACACCGATGCCGCGCGCGTCGCACTGCATTTCGAGATTCGCCGGTTCGGCAAACCGATCGATCCGTTGCCGCAGTTGCCGGCAGGCGGCTCGGGATAGCGAAGCGCCAGTTCAGGTCCGCTCCGCGCGCTACCGGATCGGGCTGCGCGACGACGCCCGGCGGGCTTGGAGCCGGTGGCAGCTACGGTCTGAATGCGCGAACGCGTCGTCGCAGTTCAGCCAATTCCCGGGCATTCCCGCTTGATGCGCCATAGCGCAGACGCGTATACAACGCGCCGATCTGCGCGACATCGCCGGCGAGCGTCGGTTGTCCCGCCGTCACACGGCGAACATAGTCGACGGGACCTTCGCCCGGTCGACGCGGTAGTCCGCGGCGCGAGAGCTTGCGCGAGAAGTCGTCCCAAAGAACCTGCACCGGATCGCGCAGCGGCCGACGCAGTTTGCGCAACAGCAACACGCTCAGCACCGCGAGTACCAGCGCCGTTGCCGCCGACAACGCCAGCGCGAGGTTCTGCCAGTTGGCCTTGCCGAAGCCGACCCGTTCGAAGATCCGCAACTGGCGCTCGGGCGTGTAGCCGAGCACCCATTGATTCCAGCCGTTGGCCGCCGCATCGAGTCCGAAGCGCAGCTGTCGCAACAGTGCGTTGTCGGTACGGACCATCAGCGGCAATGGTTCTCCGAGCGGCATGGCCGCGGCGATGCCGCTTTCGATCCGTTGCGGCGATACTGCGGCGGTCGGGTCGATGCGGACCCAGCCTTCACCGTCGAGCCAGACCTCGGCCCACGCGTGCGCTTCCGACTGCCGGACGATCAGATAGGCGCCGATCGGATTGAACACGCCGCCCTGATAGCCGGTGACGATCCGCGCCGGAACACCGGCGGCGCGCATCAGGAACACGAAGCTCGACGCGAAGTGTTCGCAGAAGCCTCGACGGGTCGTGAACAGGAACTCGTCAACGCTGTCCCGTCCCAGTTCGGGCGGCACCAGGGTGTAGAAGAACGGCTTCTCGCGGAACAGCAGCAACGCGTTGCGGACGATCTCCTTCGCGTCCGGATGAGCCTGCTGCAGTTGCCGGGCGAATTCCAGCGATCGCGGATTGAACCCTTGGGGCAGTCGCAGTGCGCGCTCGATATTGCGCGGCGATTCCGTCAGGCCGATCCGGTAGTTCAGTTGGGACGACATCGCGTAGCGCATGCGTTGCCGCACCGGACGCAGCGCGAACATCTGATAGTCGTGGGTGAGCAGGCTGTCCTTCGGTCGCTGGGCTGGCAGATCCGCACCGAACAGCCAGCGCAGGTTGTGCGGTTCGAGCGTCACGACATAGCGGATAACGTCCTGCCCGGTCTGCGGCCGTTCTTCCGCCAACGGCAATGGTGCCGAATCGCCGGCCCGCCACGTGCGTCCGTCGAAATCCCACATCACCGGACCGCGCCAGTACAGTCGTGCCGGCGTGGGGGGCGGTGTCGTGAAGTCGACCCGGAATGCGACATCGTCGGACAGGCTCAGGCTGGACAGACTGCCGGGTGCCATCGTGTCCGACAGGCCGGATACGGCGCCGTACGCCGCCTGGGGAAATCCCCACAACGGTCCCTGCACGCGGGGAAACAGCAGAAAGAACACCAGCATCAGCGGCGCGGCCTGGGCCAGCATCCAGCCGGCCTGCCGCAACACCGCTGTCGGTCGTGGTGGTCGGTCGCGATACTGAAATGCAATCAGGCACGCGGTCACGAACCAGACGCAGATCAGCAGGTACAGCGCGGTCGGAATGCTTTGCGAATACAGGAAATCCGTGATGACGAGAAAGTAGCCGAGCAGGATCAGCACATAGGCATCGCGCTCGGCGCGCAGCTCCATCAGCTTGAGGCAGAGCATCAGGATCAGCAGCGCCACGGCGGCATCGCGTCCGAACAGTTGCCCGTAACTGAGCCAGATGCCGACGGCGGCACTCGCCGCGAGGATCAACAGCATCCAGGTCTTTGGCAGACCCCATCCGCGCCACGCGAACACGGCGCGCAATCCGAGCGACCACGCTGCGACGGCAGCGATCCACAACGGCAACCGTGTCGCATGCGGCGCGAGAACCAGCAGGATGCACCCGAGCAGCGCCAGTACGCGACCGGTGGACAGACGGGGAGCGACGACTTTCATCGCGTGACCTTGCCGTCGAACAGCGCCAGCGCCTCGAGGCAATGGTCGCGATGGTCATGGCCGCCGCCGGGAGCGATCTCGGTGCCGGGCAGGCGCAGTCCGTAGCGTTCGCCGCCTTCTTCCGCCAGCAGGACCCAGCGGGCGAGCCGGGCGAGCGCCGGTTCGAGCGGCAAGGCGGGGTGTACGTCACGCCATTCGAGCCATCGTTCGCGGCCTGCGCTGCCGGCGAATTGCTTGACCAGCAACACGTCGCTGCGCGCGGCCGCCTTCCACGCCACATGCTTCAACGAATCACCCGGAGAATACGACCGAAACGATGCGAAGTCGTCGCTGCCTGCGCCTGTCACGCCGGCGCCCGCGTCTTCGCCGGACACGGCGGGCAGCGGCGGACCGTCGGCTTCGGGGCGGGGATACGCCAGCACGACGGAATCGATGGCCACGTTCGACCATGCGCGAAACAGACCGAGCGGGAACGTTGTCGACACGCGTACGGTGTCGAGTGGCTGCCAGCCCCGGCGTTGCGTCGGCATGGAGATCCGGGCGATGCAGCTGTCCTGTGCAGGCACATCGACGAAGACCGGTGGCATTCCGGGGGGGGCCACGCCGATGGAGGGCCGCACGAACGTCACGACACTGTCGATGCGGATTTCGTGTACTGCCGGATCGCCAGCGAATACCGGTTCGGTGCGACCGACCGTGATCGCGAGGCCTGCCAGATTGCGCCACGTATGCAGCAACGCGATGATGCCGAGCCCGGCGAGCAGGAACGTGAGGACGTAGCCGAGCCCCAGGTTGTAGTTGATCGCGCCGATGAGCATCAGCGCCAGCATTGTCGCGTACAACAAGCCCTGCTTGGTCGGCAGGATGTACACCCGGCGCTGGGTCAGCACGATGGGCGCACGTCCGCTCGTCGGTGTCGGTCCGTCGGCAATGCGCGGCGACAGCGGCGCGTTCACGATGAAGGTTGACGGCCGGTCAGGGAATCGCGACGTCCGCCAGCAGCGCGCGCGCCGCATCGTCGGTGTCGAAGCGCGACAGGCCGTGGGCGTTGTGCAGACGATGACCGGCCACGCTGGGCAGCACCGCCTGGATGTCTTCCGGCAACACCGCGGTGCGGCCATCGAGGAATGCCCACGCCCGTGCCGCATTGAGCAGAGACAGGCCGGCGCGCGGACTCAGGCCCGTGGCGAAGTCCGGCGAGCGGCGGGTATGGGCGAGCAGCGCCTGCACGTAGTCGAGCAACGCCGGCGCCGCGTGGATCTTTCGGACCTGTTGCTGCAATCCGGCCAGCCGTGCGGCATCGAGTGCCGGCGCCAGATGTTCGATCAGATCGCGGCGTTCGCTGCCGGCCAGCAACGCACGTTCGGCCGCTGCGTCGGGATACCCGAGCCGGATGCGCATCAGGAAGCGATCCAGCTGGGACTCGGGCAGCGGGAACGTGCCGATCTGGTGTGAAGGATTCTGCGTCGCGATGACGAAGAACGGCTCCGGCAACCGCCGCGTTTCGCCGTCGATCGTGACCTGATGTTCTTCCATCGCTTCGAGCAGCGCGCTCTGCGCTTTCGGCGTCGCGCGGTTGACTTCGTCGGCGAGCACGACCTGCGAGAACACGGGGCCCGGATGAAAGCGGAACGTGCTCTGTTCGCGGTCGAAGATCGATACGCCGAGGATGTCCGCCGGCAGTAGATCGCTGGTGAACTGCACGCGTTGGAAGTCGAGGCCCAGCGCGCGGGCCAGCGCGTGGGAGAGCGTGGTCTTGCCGACGCCGGGCAGGTCTTCGATCAGCAGATGCCCCCGCGCCAGCAGACATGCGACGGTGAGCCGGACCTGATGGTCCTTGCCGAGGATGATGCGGCCGATGGCCTCGAGGACGGGCTTGAGTTCGGGGTTCATGGGGCCTACGGGAGTGACGGAGGGCCCGGAATCCGCAACCCGTTGGAGGTGCGGGCTCAGGCCAGGGATTTGACCACACGCCGCAGAGAGGGATCCTCGTCGGTGGGGCCGATCTCGAAGCCGAGCGATTCCATCAGCTTCAGCATCTTGTGATTGGTCGCAAGCACGAAGCCGTCCATCGCCTTCAGTCCGCGTGCCCGTGCCGCATCGATCAACGCCGCCATCAATCGCGTGCCGACGCCGTGGCCTTGCCACCGGTCGCCCACGACGATTGCGAACTCGCTGTCGGTTGGTTCTTGACCGATCGCGTAACGGGCCACGCCGACCTGCGTCTCCGTGGCACCGTCGCGGGTCACCGCCACCAACGCCAGTTCGCGGTCGTAGTCGATCTGCGTGAACCGTACCAGCATCTTTTCGGACAGTTCGTGGGCAGCGTTGATGAAGCGAAAGTACCGCGTTTCGTCGGACAGCCCCCGCACGAACGTCTGCACCATGTCGGCGTCCTCGGGTCGAATTGCACGGACCGTGATCTCTTCGCCGTCGGTGGTGATCCAGCTGCGCGACAGATGCGACGGATAGGGGCAGATCGCCATGTGGGCGTAGCGCTCCAGCGCCTGGGCCGGGGGCAATGGCGCGACGACGATCCGGGCATCGGCAACGACGGCGCCCGTCGCATCGAGAATGACCGGATTCATGTCCATCTCCGCCAGCCACGGCAGTTCGCAGACCATCTCCGAAACCCGCAGCAGCACGCTCTCCAGCGCGGCGAGATCGACGG
>JAHCKV010000246.1 GCA_026125595.1 Burkholderiales bacterium
AGTCTCGAAGAGCAGATCGCGAATCTGGACGACGATATCGCGTACAAAAACCCCGATGTCGACGATGGCCTGCGGTCCGGTCTGTTGACCATGGAAGACCTGTCGCAGGTCGCGATCTTCGCCCGCCACCTCGACATGGTCCGTCGCGAGTATCCCGATCTGCATGATCGTCGCGTCATCCACGAGACGGTGCGGCGGATGATCAACACGCTGGTCAGCGACCTGACGCGGCAAAGCCGAGCCGCGATCGAGGCTCACCGGCCCGCCGGCGTCGACGAAGTCCGCGCATTGCCGCCGTTGATCGCGTTCAGTCCGTCGATCCGCGAAGAAGCCCAGGCGCTCAAGACCTTCCTGCGGCGGCGCCTGTATCAGCATTATCGGGTCGCCCGCATGGCGGCGAAATCGCGGCGGATCGTCCAGGAACTGTTCGCGGCGTTCCTGGCGGATGGCCGGCTGCTGCCGCCGGAGTTCCAGCGTCGCGGCGAGGGTGATCTGCCGCGGGCGATCGCCGACTACATCGCCGGCATGACCGACCGTTATGCGATCCGCGAGCACCGGCGCCTGTTCGCCGTCGAGGAGTCGTAGGCGCTCCGGCATTCCGATTCGCTGGGCCGTCATGCCCGAAACCGGTGCCGGCATTGAAGAAACTGCCGCGAAACGGTTACGATTCCACCCCCTGCCCCCGTTTCCGTGAGTCCTTCACGGCGCCCTCCAGCGTTCGGGGGCGGCGGCCGTCCGTGGCGTTTCCGCCCGGTCGAGCGCAATTGTCCGGGACCTGCCCGCTTCGAAGAGGAACGCCGTGGTGCATTCGACGCTGCCGCAACGCCAGGGGCTGTACGACCCTGCGAACGAACACGATGCCTGTGGCGTCGGGTTCATCGCCCACATCAAGGGCCGCAAGAGCCACGAGATCGTCGAACAGGGCCTGCAGATCCTGAAAAACCTGACCCACCGCGGTGCCGTCGGGGCGGACCCGCGGGCCGGCGACGGGGCCGGCATCCTGCTGCAGATTCCCGACGCGTTCTTCCGCGAAGAGATGGCTGCCCAGGGCGTAACGCTGCCGGATGCCGGAGAGTACGGCGTCGGAATGGTGCTGCTGCCGCAAGAGCCGGCGAGCCGGCTGGCCTGTGAGCAGGAGATCGAACGGGCGATCCGTGCCGAGGGACAGGAACTGCTCGGCTGGCGTGACGTACCCTGCGATCGCTCGGTGTTGGGCGAATCGGTAAAGAGCATCGAGCCCGTGATTCGCCAGGTGTTCATCGGTGAGGGCAGCAATGTCACGGTCACCGATGCGCTGGAGCGCAAGCTGTTCATCATCCGCAAGCGCTCCGGCCACGCGATCCAGAGCCTGAACCTGGCGCACGGCCAGGAGTTCTACGTGCCGTCGATGTCGGCCCGCACCATCGTCTACAAGGGCATGCTGCTGGCGGATCAGGTCGGCAGCTACTACCGCGACCTGCAGGATCCGCGGGTCGCGTCGGCGCTGGCGCTGGTACATCAGCGCTTCTCGACCAACACGTTCCCGTCGTGGGATCTGTCCCATCCGTTCCGGATGATCGCGCACAACGGCGAGATCAATACGCTGCGCGGCAACGTCAACTGGCTGCGCGCGCGCGAAGGGGCGATCTCGTCGCCGATCCTCGGCCGCGATCTCGAAAAGATCTGGCCGCTGGTTTATCCCGGGCAATCGGATTCCGCGTCGTTCGACAACGCGTTGGAGCTGCTGGTGATGGGCGGCTATTCCCTTGCCCACGCGATGATGATGCTGATCCCGGAAGCCTGGGAGAAGCACACCCAGATGGAAGGCACGCGCCGCGCGTTCTACGAATACCACGCCGCGATGATGGAGCCGTGGGACGGTCCGGCCGCCGTCGCGTTCACCGATGGTCGCCAGATCGGCGCGACGCTCGACCGCAATGGCCTGCGCCCGGCGCGCTATCTGGTCACCGACGATGATCTCGTCATGATGGCGTCCGAGACCGGCGTGCTGCCGATCGCCGAGGAGCGCATCGTCAAGAAGTGGCGGCTGCAGCCCGGCAAGATGTTTCTGGTCGATCTCGAGCTGGGCCGCATCATCGACGACAAGGAAGTGAAGGACAGCCTGTCCTCCGCCAAGCCGTACCGCAAATGGATCGAACGGATCCGCGTGAAACTCGACGAAGTCGACGAATGCCCCGAGCCGCGCGAAGTGTCGCCGGTGCCGTTGCTCGATCGTCAGCAGGCTTTCGCGTGGACCCAGGAAGACCTCAAGTTCCAGCTGCTGCCCATGGCGCAGGCTGGCGAGGAAGCGATCGGGTCCATGGGCAACGACTCGCCGCTGGCCGTACTGTCGGACAAGAACAAGACGCTGTACCACTACTTCCGGCAGCTGTTCGCGCAGGTCACGAACCCCCCCATCGATCCGATCCGCGAGGATCTCGTGATGTCGCTGGTGTCGTTCGTCGGGCCGAAGCCGAACCTGCTCGGCATCGACGAGACCAACCCGCCGATGCGGCTGGAGGTGGCGCAACCGGTGCTCGACTTCGTCGCGATGGAGAAGATCCGCCACATCGCCGACCACACCGACGACAAGTTCCGCGCGTATGAGCTCGACATCTGCTACCCCGTCGCCTGGGGCAAGGAAGCGATCGAGGCCCGGCTGGCGAGCCTCCGGGCCGAAGCCGTGGATGCCGTCCGCAGCGGGTACAACATCCTGATCGTGTCCGACCGTCGCGTCGATGCGAAACATGTGGCGATCCCGGCGTTGCTGGCGACATCCGCGATCCATCTGCACCTGACCAACATGGGCCTGCGAACGTCGGCCGGGCTCGTGGTCGAGACCGGATCCGCGCGCGAGGTGCATCATTTCGCGCTGCTCGGCGGTTACGGCGCCGAGGCCGTGCACCCCTACCTCGCGCTGGAATCGATCCTCGGCGCCGGCGACCTGCTGCCCGAGGAGTATCGCGGCGAGAAGGGCGTCAAGAACTACGTCAAGGCGGTCGGCAAGGGGTTGATGAAGGTGATGTCCAAGATGGGCATCAGCACGTACATGTCATACACGGGCGCCCAGATCTTCGAAGCCATGGGGCTCTCGAGCAAGCTGGTGGAGCAGTACTTCACCGGCACGACGTCAACCATCGAAGGCATCGGCCTGTTCGAGGTGGCCGAAGAAGCCATCCGTGCCCACCGCGCGGCGTTCAGCGACGACCCCGTTTTGGCCGAAGCGCTCGATGCCGGCGGCGAGTATGCATTCCGCATCCGCGGCGAAGAGCACATGTGGACGCCGGATGCGATCGCGAAACTGCAGCATTCCACGCGTGCCGACAGCTACGACACGTACCGCGAGTACGCCCGGATCATCAACGATCAGTCGAAGCGGCACATGACGTTCCGCGGCCTGTTCGAACTGCGCATCGATCCGGCGAAGTCGATCCCGATCGACGAGGTCGAGCCCGCCAAGGAAATCGTCAAGCGTTTCGCCACCGGCGCGATGTCGCTCGGCTCCATTTCCAGCGAAGCCCACACTGCGCTGGCGATCGCGATGAACCGCATCGGCGGCAAGTCCAACACCGGCGAAGGCGGCGAAGATCCGCGGCGATTCGAGCCGATGAAGGCGGGCGAGACGCTCGCATCGCGGCTCGGCAAGGACCGTATCGTGCGCGACATCGAGCTGAAGGCAGGTGATTCGCTGCGTTCGAAGATCAAGCAGGTGGCTTCCGGCCGCTTCGGCGTCACGACCGAGTACCTGAACAGCGCCGACCAGATCCAGATCAAGATGGCCCAGGGTGCGAAGCCCGGCGAGGGCGGCCAGTTGCCCGGTCACAAGGTCACCGAGTACATCGCGGAACTGCGGTTCTCGGTGCCCGGCGTCGGACTCATCTCGCCGCCGCCGCACCACGACATCTACTCGATCGAGGATCTCGCGCAGCTGATCCACGATCTGAAGAACGCGAATCCGCGGGCGTCGATCAGCGTGAAGCTCGTGTCCGAGATCGGTGTCGGGACCGTCGCGACCGGCGTGACCAAGGCCAAGGCCGACCACGTCACGATCTCCGGCCACGACGGCGGCACCGGGGCGAGCCCGTGGTCGTCGATCAAGCACGCCGGCACACCGTGGGAACTGGGGCTCGCCGAGACGCAGCAGACGCTCGTGCTGAACAGCCTGCGGGGTCGCGTCGCCGTCCAGGTCGACGGTCAGATGAAGACCGGCCGTGATGTCGTCATTGGTGCGCTGCTCGGCGCCGACGAATTCGGTTTCGCGACGGCGCCGCTGGTCGTCACCGGCTGCATCATGATGCGCAAGTGCCACCTCAATACCTGCCCGGTGGGCGTCGCGACGCAGGACCCCGAGCTGCGCAAGAAATTCCGCGGCCAGCCGGAGCACGTCGTCAACTTCTTCTTCTTCGTCGCCGAGGAAGTGCGCGAGATGATGGCGCAACTGGGCGTGCGGCGCCTCGAAGACTTGATCGGTCGCGCCGACCTGCTCGACACCCGCAAGGGCATCGAGCACTGGAAGGCGCGCGGACTCGATTTCTCGAAGATCTTCCATCTGCCCCCCATGCCGGCGGAGGTCGCACGACGTCATGTCGAAGTCCAGGACCACGGCATCGACAAGGCCATCGATCACCGCTTGGTCGAGCTGGCGCAACCCGCGCTCGAGCGCGGCGAGAAAGTCCGGATCGAGATGCCGATCCGCAACCTGAACCGGACGGTGGGCACGATCCTGTCGTCCGAGGTTGCGCGGCGGTATGGCCACGACGGACTGCCCGACGACACGATCCACGTCACGTTCGCCGGTTCGGCGGGACAGAGTTTCGGCGCGTTTCTCGCCCATGGCGTCACGCTGGAGCTGATCGGCGAAGGCAACGACTATGTCGGCAAGGGCTTGTCCGGCGGACACATCAGCGTGCAGCCATCACCGAAGTTTCGCGGCGTGCCGTCGGACAACATCATCGTCGGCAACACGGTCATGTATGGCGCGGTGTCGGGAGAAGCGTATTTCCGCGGCGTGGCGGGCGAGCGGTTCTGTGTCCGCAATTCCGGTGCGCACGCCGTCGTCGAAGGCGTAGGCGACCATGGCTGCGAATACATGACCGGCGGTACCGTCGTGGTGCTGGGGCAGACCGGTCGCAATTTCGCGGCAGGGATGTCCGGCGGCCTCGCCTATGTCTACGACGAGGACGGCACGTTCGCGACGCGCTGCAATCTGTCGATGGTGTCGCTCGAACCGGTGTTGCCGGAGAACGAGCAGGAAGCCAAGCTGGGGCGGGAGGTCTGGCACCTGGGTGAGTCCGACGAAGCAATCCTGCGCCGGTTCATCGAATCCCATGCGCGGATCACCGGCAGCGCGCGCGCGCGCGCACTGCTGGACGATTGGGCGGCGGCGCGGGCGAAGTTCGTGAAAGTGTTCCCGAGCGAGTACCGCCGCGCGCTGGGCGAGTTGGCCGCCAAGGGGCGCAAGCTCGCGGCTTGAACCAGCCGCAGATCCTGCCGGCACTATGAAGGCACGACCCGGGGGCATCCGCTCCCGGAGCGCGCATGCCTCGCGATGAAGACCTGATGGAAGTGAGCGATCAATGGGCAAGGTAACGGGATTCATGGAGTACCAACGGTTGTCCGAGGCGTCCGAAGCCAAGGAGACCCGCGTCAAGCATTACCGCGAGTTCGTCGACCA
>JAHCKV010000247.1 GCA_026125595.1 Burkholderiales bacterium
CGCCTGGGCGGTTCTGCTACTACCGGCAGCCGTCCTCCGACGTCGCCGGCTTGCAGATCGCCTTGGTCTGATCCGCGTTGCCGACGCACTTCACCATGTCGCTCTTGCACCGGGCGCACCACGTCGTCGTGCTGCCGAGATCCTTGTAACGACTCGGACGAAGCTCCAAGTCCCCCCGGCGACAGCCCGTCGCATCGGCGGTGAGCGATGTCTGCGTCGAGCAACCGGACAACAGAATGACAAACAGCACGAAAACGCAACGCAGCATGACGACGGTCTCTCAGCTCGCGATGTACTGTTCGAGTTGCTCGATCATGAACTGCTGCTCCGCGATCTTCTCCTTCACCGCATCGCCGATCGAGATCACGCCGACGACACGACCCTGATCGAGCACCGGCAGATGGCGGATCCGCTTGTCGGTCATCAACGACATGCAATCGTCGATGGTATTGTCGGGACGCACGCACACGACGCGCTCGGTCATGACTTCGCGCACTTTCGTGTCCTTGGATGCCTTGCCGAACAGGATCACCTTTCGCGCATAGTCACGCTCGGAGAAGATGCCAGCCAGCGCACCCTCGGCATCCAGCACGACCAACGCGCCCACATCCTTCAGAGCCATCGTCTTCAGCGCGTCCAGCACCGAGGCATCCGGCTGGACGGAAAGAACGGTGCCCGCCTTCCCCTTCAACGCCTGTTCCACCGTCTTCATGGTCTCGTTCCTCCAAAAGGATGGGTACCCGCCATTCTGCTCGAGCGATGCGCAGCGGTTTCGGTCCAGTGTAGGAGCAGGGCCAGCACGAGGCAAGATCCCGGTCGCGCCCGCTCCGCTCACCGGATATCGTCCCAGGCCTTCTCCAGACGCTTGAACGAGATCGGGAACGGCGTCTTCAACTGCTGCGCCCACAGCGAGACGCGCAGCTCCTCGAGCAGCCAGCGAAACTCCTCCAGCTCCGGGCTGCGGATGCCGCGCGCCCGATCGACCTCCAGGCGCTGCTGCCATTGCCGCGTCCACTGCGCGAGCGTCTCCTGCCATTGCGCATCCCGGACCGGGTTGGAGGCGAACTTGTCGAGCCGCACGCCGATCGCCTTCAGATAGCGCGGGAAGTGCTTGAGCCGCGTGAACGGCACGGCCACGAGGAAACCGGGCACGAGCAGCGCCTTGATCTGGGCCTTCACGTCCGCCATCAGGCGCGTCCAGGCCTGCGCGCCCGGTTGCTGGATGCGCGGGCGCAGGCCGTAGTACTCCGTGAGAATCTCCTGCGTCAGCGAGCACAGTTCGGTCGACACTTCGGCCAGCCGCGTGCGGGCCTTCGCGACCCGCGCATCGAACGCCGCCTGGTGGCGGATCGGCTCGTCTTCGACGAAGAACGCGCGATCGCAGATGGCTGCGACCAGCTCGCCGGTCAGGCGATCCATGCTCGACGCCTTGTCGGGCTGGCGGCCGCCTTCGAGTTCGGTCAACAGTGAATACTTCAATGCCATTTCCTGCAGACCGCGCAGATTGCGCCCCAGATACTTCACCTGTTCGACGGCGGCGAACTGGAACAACCGGCGCAGCCCCTTGCGGGTGGCGGCTTCCGCCTCCTGCTCGGTGTCGAGCAGGACGAGGGACACGTGTTTGCCTTCATCGACGATCGCCGGATATCCGATCAGTTTCTGGCCCGCGCGATTGAACTCCACCTGTTCGGGCAACTCGCCGAAATCCCAGGCGGTCACCGTCTGCCGCTCGAACGCACTGCGCGCGTTCTCGGTGAACTGCCGCCGTGCCTTCACACCGAGCTGCAACCGCAACTCCGGCAGATCGCGGCCCGTCGCGGCCTCGCCACCGTTTTCGTCCACGATCCGGAAATTCATCCGCAGATGGGGCGGCAGGTCGGCGGTGTTCCACGCGTCCTTCGGCACCTCGACGCCGACCTGGCGATGCAGCGCCCCGGACAACACTTCCGTCAGCGGCACCGCATCGGGCTCGATCACATCCAGCACCGCGGTCACCACCGGCGGGACCGGCACGAAATGCTTGCGGATCCCCTTCGGCAGATCCTTGATCAGATGCGTCACCTTGTCGCGCAGCAAGCCCGGCACGAGCCACTCGCAGCGTCGTTCGTCGACCTGATTCAACAGATGCAGCGGCACGGTCATCGTCACACCATCCATCGGATGGCCGGGCTCGAAGCGGTAAGCCAGCTTGCAGCGCACGCCGTTCATCTCGATGAAATCCGGAAAGCGCTCGGCGCTGACCTCCGCGGCCTCGTGCCGCATCAGATAGTCACGCGTCATGAACAGCAGTCGCGGCTGCGTGCGCTCCGCTTCCTTGCGCCAATGCTCGAAACCCGCGATGCTGAAAATGCCCGCCGGCACGACCTTGTCGTAGAACGCGAACATCGTCTCCGGATCCACCAGCACATCGTGGCGCCGCGACTTGTGCTCCAGATCCTGCACGTCGCGCACCAGGGCCTGATTCGCCCGCATGAACGGCGCGTCCAACTTCGCGTCGGCTTCGACCAACGCGCCGCGGATGAAGATCTCGCGCGCTTCCCGCGGCGCCACCGGGCCGTAGCTGATGCGCCGCTTCGGCACCACCGTCAGACCATAGACCGTCACGCGTTCGTACGCGACGACCTGACCCGAATTGCGCTCCCAGTGCGGATCGAAATAGTGCCGGCTCGCCAGATGCGGCGCCAGCTGCTCGACCCATTCCGGCTCGATACCGGCGACGCTGCGCGCGAACAAGCGCGTCGTCTCGGTCAGTTCCGCACCCATGATCCACTTCGGTTGCTTGCGGCGCAGCGCCGAGCCGGGGAACACGTGGAAGCGGATGCCGCGCGCACCCAGATAGTCGCCACCGTCCTCGCTCTTGACGCCGATGTTGCCGAGCAATCCGGCGAGCAACGCGCGGTGGATCTCCGGGTAGCCCGCCGGCTTGTCGTTCTCGCGCCACCCCATCTCCGACACCAGTGCATGCAGTTGGCCGTGCAGATCGCGCCACTCACGCAACCGCATCCACGACAGGAAGCGCTCGCGACAGTCGCGTTGCAGTTGCCGCGACGATTTCCGATGCTTGTTCAGCTCGTCGTAGAAATCCCAGACTTTCAGGAAGCCGACGAAATCCGAACGTTCGTCGACGAAGATCGCGTGGGCCTGATCGGCGGCATCGGCCTTGTCGATGGGGCGCTCGCGCGGGTCTTGCACCGACAGCGCCGACGCGATGATCAGCACTTCGCGCAGGCAGTTCTCCCGCTTCGCCGCGACGATCATCCGCGCGATGCGCGGATCGATCGGCAGCTTCGCCAGTTGTGCGCCGACCGGCGTCAACGCCCGCTTGTCGTCGACGGCACCCAGCTCGGCCAGCAGTTGATAGCCATCGGAGATCATCTTCGGCAACGGCGGGTCGACGAACGGGAACGACTCCGGCTCGCCGATGCGCAGCGCCTTCATCCGCAGAATCACCGAAGCCAGCGAGGAACGCAGGATCTCCGGATCGGTGAAGGCCGGCCGGGCGTCGAACGCATCCTCGCCATACAAGCGCACGCAGACGCCGCTCTGCACACGTCCGCAGCGTCCGGCGCGCTGGTTCGCGGACGCCTGCGAGATCGGCTCCACCTGCAGCATCTCGACCTTGTTGCGGTAGCTGTAGCGATTGATCCGCGCGACGCCGGGATCGACCACATACCGGATACGCGGCACGGTCAGCGATGTCTCGGCGACGTTGGTCGCGAGCACCACGCGATAGCCGCTGTCGGGCTTGAACACGCGGTCCTGCTCGGCGGCCGTCAGTCGCGCATACAGCGGCAGGACCTCGACCGGTCCGCCTCGCCCGCGACCCACCGCATGCTTGCGCAGCACTTCCGCGGTCTCGCGGATCTCCCGTTCGCCGGGCAGGAACACGAGTGCATCGCCGGGCCCATGGGCCGCATACAGGTGGTCGAGCGCGTCAGCGATCGTCTCGCCCAGATCCGGCGCCTCGCCCGCTTCCGGCTCCGGCGGCGGCCGATACTCGATCGCGACCGGATACAGGCGGCCCGACACTTCCACGACCGGCGCATCGAGAAAATGCTTCGAGAACCGGTCGGCGTCGATCGTGGCGGACGTGATGATCAGCTTCAGATCCGGCCGCCGCGGCAGCAACTGCCGCAGATAGCCCAGCAGGAAATCGATGTTGAGACTGCGCTCGTGGGCCTCGTCGACGATGATCGTGTCGTAGGCACGCAGGCTGCGATCGGTCTGCGTCTCGGCGAGCAGGATGCCGTCGGTCATCAGCTTGACGAACGGTTCGTTGCCGATCTGATCCTGGAACCGGACCTTGAAGCCGACGACCTCGCCCAGCGGCGTCTGCAGCTCCTGCGCGATTCGTGTCGCGACGCTGCGCGCGGCGATCCGGCGCGGCTGCGTGTGCCCGATCAGACCGGTGACGCCGCGCCCGAGCTCGAGGCAGATCTTCGGCAACTGCGTGGTCTTGCCGGACCCGGTTTCACCGCAGACGATGATGACCTGGTGCGCTTCGAGCGCCTTCGCGATCACGTGCCGTTTCTCGCTGACCGGCAGATCTTCCGGATAGGTCACCGTCGGCACGCGGGCACGACGTTGCGCGACGCGAGCAACCGAGGCTTCGATCGCCGTCGACAGCTCGGCCAGTCGTTTCTCGTCCGGCGGCGTGCGCGCCTCGCGCAGCTGCCGCAGTTGCGTGCGCAGGCGCCCCTGGTCGGAGAGCATGCCGTGTTCGAGCCGCGCATACAGCGCCTGCAGCGGATCACGGGAAACGGAGGATTTCGGGAGCGGCTGGGACAACGGGAAGACCTTGCGAGAACCACCGGCTGAACATCGGCCACGGCAACAGGCGCGGACGGAACCGGGACCGGCGGATTCTAGGGAATTACCGAACAA
The DNA here is from genome assembly GCA_026125595.1 of Burkholderiales bacterium. GTDB lineage: Bacteria > Pseudomonadota > Gammaproteobacteria > Burkholderiales. The sequence goes on from JAHCKV010000247.1 coordinate 4,885, forward strand.
GTATCACGTGCGCGACCGCGTCGCTCGGGTTCGACGGCGAGGAAGCCCGTGTCGGGCGGCGCAGGTTCGGCGTTTCCCCAGCTTCCGAATCGGCTCCCAGCCGCGCGCGATCGACTCGCCTCTCCGATAGCCGCCCATCGAGCCCCTGCCCGGCACCTCGCGTACCATCGCGCGCTTTGCGCGGACCCCCTCCTTGCCGACCATCGCGCTGTACCTCATCTGCGTCGCGATCTGGAGCACGACCTGGATCGCCATCACGTTCCAGCTCGGCACCGTGGCACCGCTGGCTTCGGTCGCGTGGCGATTCGCGCTGGCGTCGGCCGTGATCTTCAGCTGGTGCGCGTGGCGACGCCTGCCGTTGCGGTTCGACGGATCCCGGCACCGGGTGCTGGCCCTGCAAGGTCTCCTGATGTTCGGTATCGGGTACACCTTGGTCTACGAGGCCGAAGCGCGGGTCGTTTCCGGTCTCGTTGCCGTCGGTTACTCCGCGAGTCCCATCGTCAATGCGCTGTGGGGACGTCTGCTGTATCGCACGCCGCTGACGGGGCCGATTCTGCTCGGTGGCCTGCTCGGCATCGCCGGCGTCACGGCGATCTTCGGTCTCGAGATCGCCGCGATGACCGCCGGCACGCGAGCCTTCCACGGCGTGTTGCTGACCGCCGCCGCCGTGCTGATCCAGGGCATCGCCACCGTCAGCATGGGGCGCAACGCGCAGCGCCGCATCGGGGTGTGG
>JAHCKV010000248.1 GCA_026125595.1 Burkholderiales bacterium
ACGTAGGCGATCCTCGCCACCGTGATGGCGTTGATGCGTTCCGGCGAACGCATCGTGGCGTCCCGCAGCCTGTTCGGCGCGACGATGCAACTGTTCAACAATCTGCTGTCGCGTTTCGGCATCGAGACCGAATATGTGTCGCTGACCGATCTCGATGCATGGCGTGCCGCGGCCGCGAAGCCGAACACCCGGATGCTGTTCATCGAATCGCCGTCGAACCCGTTGACCGAGATCGCGGATATCGCGGCCTTGGCGGAAATTGGCCGTGCCAGCGGTGCGCTACTCGTCGTCGACAACTGCTTCTGCTCGCCGGTACTGCAGCGGCCGATCGCGCTGGGCGCCGACATCGTGATCCATTCGGCCACCAAGTATCTCGACGGACAAGGCCGCGTGATGGGTGGGGCGGTGCTCGGTCGCCGCGATCAGGTGCTCGATCCGCTGACGACCTTTCTGCGCAATGCCGGCACGACGCTGAGTCCGTTCAACGCGTGGGTCATCCTGAAAGGACTCGAAACGCTGAAGCTGCGCATGGAAGCGCAGTCCCGCCAGGCGCTCGAACTGGCGCGCTGGCTCGAAGCCCATCCGAGGGTGCGGCGCGTGTACTACCCGGGCTTGCCGTCCCATCCGCAGCACGGGCTCGCGATGCGACAGCAATCCGCCGGTGGCGCGATCGTGACGTTCGAAGTCGACGGCGGGCGCGAAGCGGCGTGGCGTGTGGTCGACGCAACGCAGATCGTTTCCATCACGGCCAATCTGGGCGATACCAAGAGCACGATCACGCACCCGGCCAGCACGACCCACGGGCGCCTCGCGGCGGCCGTGCGCGACGCGGCGGGCATCACCGAGGGCATGCTGCGCATCGCCGTCGGCCTCGAATCGGTCAGGGATCTGCAGGGCGATCTGGCGCGCGGACTCGACTGAAGTGCATCGACGCGCCGAGCGCGCGTGACATCACGTGATCGGTAGTCGCGCGATGCCGGACGCATCCACGCGCAGCGCTTCGCCGTGCGTATTCCAGTCGGCCAATACCCAGCGCTCGCACCGATGTCCGTCGACCCGATGCTCATGCCGTGCCGGACGATGGGTGTGGCCGTGGATCAGTCGCGGCGGAAACCCGGCGGCGCGGATCGCGTCGTCCACTGCGGTGGACGTGACGTCCATGATCTCCATGGCTTTCACCTGCTTCTGCTCCTCGCTCTGCGCGCGGACCTGTCCGACCTGCTGCCGCCGGGCCGCCAGCGGCAACGACAGGAACTGTTGCTGGACCATCGGATTGCGCACCTGACGGCGAAACGCCTGGTACGCGACATCGTCGGTGCACAGCGTGTCGCCGTGCAGAAGCAGTGTCGGAACGCCGTAGAGATCCACCAGCGTCGGATCGGGCAGCAGCGTCGCACCGACTGCGGCGGCGAAGCCGGTGCCCGCGAGGAAATCCCGGTTGCCCTGCATGAAGGCCAGTCGGGTGCCGCCGTCGGACAGCCGTCGCAGCGCCCGCACGACCGATGCGTTCAGCGGCTCGTCCAGCGTGTCGTCGCCGAGCCAGAACTCGAACAGATCGCCGAGGACATAGAGCGCCTCGGCTTGCGGCGCCGACTGCTCGAGGAACCGCAGCAGCAGATCGGTCAGGTCGGGGCGAGCATCGGTCAGATGCAGGTCGCTGATGAACAGCGTGAATGCGGGTCCGGCGCCCATGCGGCGATCACTCGACGACTTCGGCGCGCGTGATCACCACGTCTTCCACCGGTACGTCGCGGTGCATGCCCTTGGAGCCGGTGGTGACTTTCTTGATCTTGTCGACGACGTCCTGACCTTCGACGACCTTGGCGAACACGCAATAGCCCCAGCCCTGCGGCGACGGCGACGAGTGATTCAGGAAATCGTTGTCCTTTACGTTGATGAAGAACTGCGCCGACGCGGAGTGCGGATCCGGCGTGCGGGCCATCGCGACCGAGTAGGCGACGTTGGTGAGCCCGTTGTCGGCTTCGTTGCGGATCGGGTCGCGCGTCGGCTTCTGCTTCATGCCGGGTTCGAAACCGCCGCCCTGGATCATGAAGCCATCGATGACGCGATGGAACACGGTGTTGCTGTAGTGGCCGCTGGTCACGTATTCGAGGAAGTTGGCGACGGTGAGCGGTGCCTTGGCGGCGTCGAGTTCGAGCGTGATCGTGCCGAGCGTGGTGTGCAGCTTGACCATCGGGGGTCTCCTGGAGAGTCTATGGATTGGGGAGGACGCGGGCATCCTCGATGACGATGGGTTCGAGCGGAACGTTTTCGAACGGCCCCGTGGAGCCGGTCGGGACCTGGACCATGCGCTGTACCACGTCGAGGCCGCGCACGACCTTGCCGAACACGGCGTAGCCCCAACCGCGCGCGGTCTTGTTGGTGTGGTTCAGGAAATCGTTGTCGGACACGTTGATGAAGAACTGCGCGGTCGCCGAATGTGGATCGTTGGTCCGGGCCATCGCGACCGTTCCCACGGTGTTCTTCAGGCCGTTGTCGGCCTCGTTCGATACGGCTTCACGCACCGGCTTCTGCTGCATGTTGGCGGTGAAGCCGCCGCCCTGCGCCATGAAGCCGGGGATCACACGATGGAATATCGTTCCCTTGTAGAAGCCGTCCTTCACGTACCGCAGGAAGTTGTCGACGGATTTCGGTGCCTTCTCCGGGTACAGCTCGATGGCGATGATGCCGGCACTGGTCTTCAGTTCGACGACGGGATTCGCGGCGGACGCGAGGGTCGTCGCGGCGACGAGTGCGACGGCGACGAACCAGCGGGTGATCTTCATGAAAGACTCCGTGAGGGCTGCCCGGAGGCAGAGGATGAAAGGACCGCGGATCGGCAGATCGGTTCAGGCTGCATGCGGTGACGCGGCCGGCGCCGGCGTTCCGGCTGCCGCCCATCCGGCGACTTGGATGCGCTATGCGGCGCCTTCGTACAGGATCTTCCAGCGATCGCCGTCGCGGATCCAGTACTGCCGTTTGCGCATGCTGTTCGAGAGGTTGTTGCTGCTGTAGTTCTGCTGAAACGTCACGACGGCCAGCGGTTCGCGGCCGGGATACAGAAACATGCTGGCGTCGTCGAGGGATACCTTCACCCATTCCTTGCTCGCGTTGACGGCACGCTTCTGGGCCGACCACGCGGCCAGTTGCGTCGACCCCGACGAGAAGCCGGCTGCGTAATGGGACAGATAGTCGTCGGCGCGGCGGCTCTCCCAATCCTTCCGCCACTGCTCCACCGCCGCCTCGAGTTCGTCGCGGGCCCGATGGACATCCTGCGGCGCGACCCAGTCGATCGTGCTGGCGATGATCACCGGCGTCACACCGATCTGCAGGTTGCGGGCGATCGTGGTCATGTCGTCGTTGGTCAGCACGACGCAGCCGTCGGAGGCGCGGGGCGGCCGGCTGTAGGTGTCGCGCGGCGTCCCATGCAGCCAGATGCCGTGGCCGTTGCGGCCGTTGCGCCGATCCCATTCGTTCGGATAGTTGATCGGGAACGCCCCCGAGCCGTAGAAATCGCCGACCTTCTGCGGCGACAGGCTCGCGGTCACGTGGTAGACGCCCAGCGGCGTTTTCTTGTCGCCCTCGCGGACCTTGTCGATGCCGTTCTTGCCGATCGTGATGTAGTAGTCCGCCACGTAGTGCGGTACACCGTCGCGGTTCTCGAACACGTACAGCGTCGAGCGGTCGGTGTCGACGACGATCGCGTGCTTCTGCTCCGGCGTCAGCTTCAACAGATAGGCCGGCACCTTGTCGCCGGGCATTGCGGCCTGCGCGCGTGCCAGCCTGGCCTGCGCTTCATCCCGCAGATCCTGCAGCCGGTCCGCCGGCGCGTTCGGCGCGTTGCCGATGGTCTGGATCGGTCGGGACCGCGCCATCAGCAGATCGCCCTTGACCAGTTGCGCGAGCCGGAAATTGGGGTTCGTCGCCAGCAGGCGGTCGAGTTCCGTCTGTGCCGTGCCGAGCCGGTCTTCGGCAATGTGCCGCAGGATCGACACCATGGCGGCCTCAGCGCCGTCGACCGGCAGCGCGCGGGTCGGTGCCGCGGGACGGGCAGGCTTGCGCCCCATCGCCAGCGTGTCGGCAGTGAGGGCACCAGCGACGGCGAGAACCGTCACCATCGCGGCCAGACCGGGGAGGCGCAGCATCATTTGCCGATATCTTCCCGCTGAATCAACCAGCGACCACCGGTCCGGACCAACGTGAGTTTCTTCATGCTGCTCGTCTTGAGCGTTTCCGATTGATAGTTCTGCCGGAAGGTTACGATGGCCTCTTCCGGGCTGGCAAACGTGATGCGCGGTTGCGCGACCTGGACCACGATGCGCTTGCCCTTCATCACGCGGTCGCGCCGGGACTGCTCCCACGCCACCCGGGTCTGTCCGGCCGGTGGTTTGAAGCCCGGGCCATAGAAACCCAGATAGGTCTTGGCGTCACCGGCCGACCACGCCTTCGCCCAACCATCTACGGTCTTCAGCACTTCCTCTTGAGGATCCGTGTCGCCGGGTTTCACGGCCGGAGTCGGCTTCGATTCCGGGGCTGGCTTGGCCGCGGGTGGCGCCACCACCGGTTTGGGCGGCGGCGGGGGTTCCACGGCTGCGGCCGGCGGCATGGCCGGCTGGGTCGGCGATTCCGGTGTGACCTTCGGACCGGTCACGACAGGTTCCGCGACACTGCCCTTGACCAGCACCGCGCCGCCGGGACGGGCGGAAAACAGTTCCTTCACCAGGGCCAGCTTCGCGCGCGCTGTCGCATTGCTGGAATCGAGCTTGAGCGCCTTGTCGTAGGCTTCCCGGGCCATCTTGGCGTACACGTCGCCGAGATTCTCGTGGGCCGTCGCATAGCTCGGGTGGGTGCGGATCGCCATTTCCAGCGCCGTCCGCGCCTTCTCGTCCTGTCCCTGGGCCGCGTAGAGCACCGCCAGATTGTTGTACGGCTCCGGCAGCTCGGGGAAATCCTGGGTCAGCGCCGTGAATACCTTGATGGCTTCCCCTTCCTTGCCCTGTTCGGTCAGGATCAGGCCTTTCAGGAACCGGGCACGCGCATCCTTGGGCTGCTTCGCCAGGATCGCATCGGTGCGGTCGAGCGCCGAACCGTAGCTGCCCTGCGTGAACAGTCGGCGGGCTTCCTGGAAGTCGTCGGCGGTGGCGGGTCCCGATGCGGCGGCGAAGGAGAGGAACAGCAAGCACGTGAGCGTGCGAAGGGCCCTTGTCATTTTGCTATGGCTTTTTGGAAGTTTCGCCGGTAAATTGCTGTAGTGAGTAATGATTTTAGCAGTATGAGGCCGTGCCCCACAATGGCACCGGAACGACCCCGCAGGGGCGCCGGCGCCGGATTTCCAACCGTTCGGCGCGTGCGGTCCGGCTGGCCCGCCGAACCGAGCCGATTCGTCCATCCGACAGTTCTCCATGCTCCGCATCTACAACACCCTGGCCCGCGACAAGCAGGATTTCGTCCCCCTGAACCCCGGCGAAGTTCGGTTGTACGTGTGCGGAATGACGGTTTACGACTTTTGCCACGTGGGCCATGCGCGGGTGATGGTGGTGTTCGATGTGGTGGTGCGCTGGCTGCGCAGCCGCGGCTACCGGGTCACCTACGTGCGCAACATCACCGACATCGA
>JAHCKV010000249.1 GCA_026125595.1 Burkholderiales bacterium
TCAGTTTTCCCAGCACCGGATCGTCGATCGTCCCGCTGATAGCACCCATGACACGGCCGAACAGGCGCATGGCGATGTTCCTTCCGAAAATGCAATCCTCGACCGGCACGCCGGCATTGCAGTTGGATCAACCCGGACAATCGGCCGTACCGGTCACGGCGAGCGACTCTGCTTCAGCGACTCTCCGCCGCCCGCGCCGTCGCCACGCATACGGCACACAATGACTCCGATCCGTCACGCTCGACGAACACATCGGCGGCGGCGAACAACAGGGTCCGGCCCGGCTTGATCACGCGGCCACGGGCAATCAGGCGTTCACCGGCCGGTGGCGCCACCACCTTCACGTCATAGTCCACCGTGGCCACGAACCAGCCTTTCGGCACCAGGGTGAAAGCGGCACTGACCGCGGCGAAATCCGCCAGCGAACCGACCACGGCGCCGGCGAAGAAACCCGGGCGGAACGACAGATCATCGCGATAGGGCAGCACGATCTCGGTCACGCCCGGTTCGATGCGGCTGTAGTCGAAGCCGAGCAGTTGCGCGAACGGCATGGACAGCACCGCGTGGCGCACCACGGCCGCGAAATCGGGATTGGTGGCAACGAATTCGTTCATCGTGGGGATTCCTTGGCGAGCAGGCCATCGCGGATCTCCGACACCGCATTCGCGTGGCCGTCGAAGCCTTCGTAGGTGGCCAACACCCGTGCATGCCGGGCGAGTTCGGGATAGCCCGCGCTGGTGACGTACCCGATGCCGGTGCGCTTCATGTAGTCGAACGTCGAGAGCGGAGAAAAGGTCCGTGCCCAGCCGCTGGTCGGCAGCACCGCGTTGGGTCCGAGCACGAAATTGCCCAGCGTGATCGGTGTGTGACGGCCGAGCAGGATTTCGCCCGCGTGTTCCAGTCGACCGAGCCAGCGGAACGGCTCGTCGCTGTGCACCAGCAGATGTTCCGGCGCATAGGCGTTGGCGAACGCGCAGGCGGCGTCCATGTCCGGCGCCAGCACGATGCCGCCGCGGCGGCCGCCGAGCACCGTCGACGAGAACCCGACGCGCTGTTCACCCATCTGCGCCCAGAAACCGGGGATCGCCGCGCGCGCAGCCTCCGCGACTGCACGGCTGGCCGTCACCAGAAACGCGGACGAATCGGGACCGTGTTCGGATTCGATGATCAGGTCGAGCGCCGCGAGCCGGCCATCGGCGGAGTCGTCGGCCAGCACGATGGATTCGCTCGGGCCCGCCGGCACGCCGGTGTCGAGTACACCGGCCAGCAACCGCTTGGCCGCCACCACCCACGGGCTGCCGGGACCGACGATCTTGACGCAGCGTCGCACCGTCTGCGTGCCGTAGGCGACGGCCGCGACGGCGACGGCGCCGCCGACGCGATAGACCGTCTTCACGCCCGCGATCTTCGCAGCGACCAGCGTGGCGGCATCGAAATCGCCACCGGGTCCGGGCGGCGTCACGACGCAGATCTCGGGCACGCCGGCGACCACCGCCGGCACCGTCGTCATCAGCACCACCGACGGAAATGCGCCCTTGCCCCGCGGTACATAGCAGGCCACCGACGGAATCGGCGACCAGCGATCGCCGGCGAACGCGCCGGGCCGGATTTCCTTCATCCACATGGCTTCCGGCTTCTGCGCCGCGTGGAAACACCGGATGTTCTCCGCCGCGTATTCGATCGCGGCGACCACTGCGGGATCGAGCTGCGCGAAGGCCCGATCGAAATCGGCTTCGGCCGCCGCGAGACCGGCGATCGGCAGCTCGACCTGGTCGATGTCGCGCGCCAGGCGAACGATGGCGGCATCGCCTTCGGCACGTACCGCATCGATGATCGGTTGCACCTGCCGCAGAAACGGCGACAGATCGGATTCGGCACGGCGCAGCAGCGCGGCCTGTTCGTCTGCGCCGAGTTGCGTCAGATCATGGAAGGCAACGGACGGTGGGATCGGTGGATTCATGGGGGGATCGATCAAAAGGGGAGATTCGCTTCAAGCGCGATGTTACCGATGCCGGACTTTGTCGGTATCCTCGGTTCGCGCCATCGTGGCGCTGCCCGTGACACTTCCATGACCGCATTCCGTCGTTCCGCCACCGCCACCTGCTCGTTCATTGCAGTCTCATTGTCCAGCGCGCTGCACGCGCAGGAATCTTCGAAGGAAGAACCGCCGTTGCGCCAGGACGTCACCAGCATCCCCGTATCGCGCAGCTTCAACCTGATCGGCGTCGGCGTCGGGCTGATCCCGGAGTTTTCCGGTTCGGAAAGCTATCGCGTGCTGGTGCTGCCGCTGGCCCGCGCCAGCTACAAGGACACGCTGTACATCAACGGCATCCAGGGCGGCGCCTGGCTCTACAACAGCGACGACAAGAGCGTGCGCATCGGCCTGCAGCTCGGGCCGCGGTTCGGTTGGAAGGGCAAGGGCGGCACGCCGGTGGCCGGCATGGAAGAACGCGATTTCTCGTTCGAAGGTGGTCCCAACATCCAGTGGCGCACGCCGATCGGCGTGTTCAACGCCGAGCTGTCGTGGGATCTCGGCGGCGCCAGCAACGGCACCACCGCGCAGTTGCAGTACATCCGCGCGCTGGTCGCATCACCGACGTTCCGTCTGAACGGCACCATCGGCGTGCAATGGTTCGACGGCAAGATGAACAACTACTACTTCGGCGTGCGACCGGGCGAAGTGACGCCGACGCGGCCGGGCTACACGGCCCGGTCGTCGTCGAACTTCCAGATCGGCGTCAACGGTTCCTATCAGGTAAGCCAACGCGGTTCGGTGATGTTCGGCGTGTCGACCAGCTATCTCGGCGACGGAGCCGGCGAGAGCCCCATCGTCGAAACGCGCGTGCAGAACGTGATCTACGTCGGTTACGGCATCACGTTCTGAACGGGCTTCAGGCCGGTGCGATCGTGTCGCCGATGCGCCAGGTACCGCCCTTGACGATTTCGACGTAGATGCCCATGTCGGGATGTCCGAAGGCCGCGCGCAACGCCCCGGGCACTTCGAGATCGCGATCGGCGGTCTCGGGATCGACGTTGGTCGCGGCGCAGCGCTGCGTGCGCAGCACGGGGCGCACGATCGCATCACCGATGCGCAGATCGCCGCCCATCCAGTCGAACTCTTCCCAGGCCTTGCCGCCGTCGAAGTAGAGGTTGGCGCGGAACCGCAGCGGATGGACCGGCACGCCGAGCCAGTCTTCCAGCGCCTTCACCGACGCCAGATTCACCAGTGAAACCGCCTGCATCATCGAGGCGGAGACGACGCTCACGTCGGTGAACCGATGGCCACCGGGCGCCTCCACGAGTTCCGGCGTGCCGTCGATTTCGAGCAGCTTGCCGACGAAGGCGGCAATCTTCGCGCGCCCTTCCGGGGTCTTCAGACTGGCCTGGAACGTGGGACCGTCGACGCCCGCCACGCTGAGCGTGCCGGTCGCGTCGTCGTATCGCGTACTCAGCGTCGCCAGCTTCTCGTGCAGCGCGAGCATGCAGAAATCCGTCTTCGGGTGCGGCGTCAGCGACGTCGGGTCGAACTTCCAGGTGCCGTTGGTGATCGCGAAGGATCGGTCGCCGGGCAACGCCTCCCCGGCGTTCACCGCGACGGATTTCAACGGCTCGGGCGACAGCCCCTTGACGGGATAGCGGTACAGATCGTGGATCGTCGGCATGGTGGATTCGGCGGTCAGCAGTGATGGACCCGCGATGGTGACGGGATCCGTCGACCGGCGCCAGCGAATGGCGCGCTCGGTGCATGGCGGCATGGCATCGCACGGTCTTCGTGCAGCGTCGCGAGACCGGCGCTACGGCAGCGGATAGCTCTCGGCTTTCATGCCCATCGCGTAGGCGTGGCGATTCGGCGGCGAGGCGGCGTGCATGCTGGCGCCACCAGCATCCGTTGGTGACATGACCGATGGACCCCGCGTCGCGCGGGGTCGACCGACCGGGTGCGGCGCAGGCGGTCGCCAGCACGGCAGCCCCGCGGGAAGGACCCGGCGGGCCAGAATCACGACGGCGATTCCCGATACTGCAAAGATGGCGATCACGCGGATCCGTAGGACCCGACCGCTACGCCCGAGCGTTCCAGCGCCGTGCGAATCTGACGGGCCAGTGTCACCGCACCGGGCGTATCGCCATGCACGCAGATCGTGTCGGCCCGGACCGCGATCACGCTGCCGTCCGTGGCGACGATCGACCCGTCATGGACCATGCGCACGGCCCGCCGCACGACGACCGCCGACTCGTGCAACACGGCGCCCGGCCGGCTCCGCGGCGTCAGTGAGCCGTCGGGTTCGTAGTTCCGATCGGCGAACACTTCGGCAGCAACGCGCAAGCCGTGGGTGGCGCCGGCCGCGACGAGCGCGCTGCCCGCCAGGCCGACCAGTACCAGCGTCGCGTCGAACCCGCGCACGGCCCGTGCGATGGCATCGGCCAGTTCCCGATCCCGCGCCGCCATGTTGTAGAGCGCACCGTGGGGCTTCACGTGATGCAACGGCACCGCGGCAGCGCGGGCGATCGCCGCGAGGGCCGCCAACTGATAGCGCACCAGATCGCCGACCGCGTCGGCCTCGATGGGCTGCTCGACGCGACCGAAATCCGTGTGGTCCCACAGCGACGGATGGGCACCGACCGCCACCCCGCGCTGATGGGCCGATCGCAGCGTGCGCGCCATCGTGGCCGGGTCACCGGCGTGGACCCCGCACGCGATGTTGGCCGACGTGACGACATCGAGCAGCGCCGCATCGTCGCCGCAGCCCTCGCCCATGTCGGCGTTCAGATCGACGCGCACCTTCAGAACAACCGCGCCGCCAGGGCCTGCCGGATGCGATTCATCTGCTGCTCGCGGGCGAGCGCGACGGCATAGCTCTCCTCCAGCGACACCACCTTGAAGCGCAGCGATTCGCCGGGCGCCAGCTGTGCCACCACCGGCAGATCGACGCCGACAACGACGGCGATGATCGGGTAGCCGCCGGTCGTCTGACGATCGGCCATCAGCACGATCGGCGCGCCGCCGGGTGGCACCTGCACCGCGCCCATCACGACGCTCTCGGACGCCGTTTCGTTGCCGCGTCGGGCCTGCAGTTCGAGCCCTTCGAGCCGGTATCCCATGCGATCGGAATCCAGCCCGACCCGGTACTCGCCGGCCAGGAACGCATCCCGTACCGCCAGCGGGAATGACTGCCAATGGCGGCCCGGCAGCACGCGCACCGGCTGCGGCGCCACGCGGTAGGGCATCTTGTGCCGGCTCACCGACCAGCCCGGGAATGCGAGGCCGTGGCGATGCTTCGACAACAGCTGCATCCACCGCGCGGCCTGGGTTTCCTCCAACGATCGCAGCGGCAGCACGTCGCGCTTGCGCAGTGCACGGCCTTCGAATCCTCCGTACCCGGCAAGCAGCGCAGTCGATTGACTGCCGAGCACGCGGTCGACGTCGAAACCGCCGGCCACCGCCAGGTAGCAGCGGCAGCCGATGTCGGGCCGTCCGAACACGACCCGGGTACCGGCCGCGACCCGCACCGGCCGCCACATCGGCAACGGATGGCTGTCAGCCATCGGATAGAGATTCGCGCCGCACACCGCGATGACGGCATCGGTCGTGAAGCGCAGCCGCGGCCCG
>JAHCKV010000025.1 GCA_026125595.1 Burkholderiales bacterium
CGACCAGGGCGTGCGCTTCATCACCCAGGGCAACGGCTCGCACGTCGCCCATGCGCTGACCGAGGCGGTGCTCAAGCACAACCAGCGCAATCCCGGACGCGAGCTGCTGTTCCTGAACCACGCGGCCATCGATCCGGCGCTCACCAACGACAAGTGCAACTACTACCACTTCCGCTTCGATCCGGACGTGGACATGAAGATGCAGGCCCTGACCACCTATATGGCGGGGCGCAAGGACATCACCAAGGTCTATCTCATCAACCAGGACTATTCCTTTGGTCAGTCGGTAGCCAAGGCCGCCCGCACGATGCTGGGCGAGAAACGGCCGGACGTGCAGATCGTCGGTGACGATCTGCATCCGCTGGGCAAGGTCAAGGACTTCGCGCCGTACGTGTCGAAGATCGGCGCATCGGGCGCCCAGGCGGTGATCACCGGCAACTGGGGCAACGACCTGGCACTGCTGATCAAGGCGAGCAAGGAAGCCGGCCTCAAGACCGATTACTACACCTACTACGCCAACGTGGCCGGCACGCCGCCCGCGATCGGCGAGGCCGGCGTGGGCCACGTGAAGATCGTCAGCTTCTGGCACGCCAATGTCGGCACGCCCCACGCGGCGAAGATGTTCAAGCTGTACCGCGAGCGCTACAAGACGGCCGTGGACGACTATTGGTTCAACGGGGTGTTCCAGGTTCTCGAGATGCTCGCCAAGGCCATGGAACAGGCGAAGTCGTCCGACCCGCTGCCGGTCGCGAAGGCGCTGGAAGGCATGAAGTGGACGGGCGACACCGGCGAATTGACGATGCGCGCCGACAACCACCAGCTGATCCAGCCGCTGTACATCTCGACGTTCGCGAAGGTCGACGGCAAGAACGTGATGTTCGACAACGATCGCAGCGGCTACGGCTTCAAGACCGACCGCCGGATCGAAGCCGACGCGACGGTGCTGCCGACGACCTGCAAGATGGATCGTCCCTAACGACGGGATGTCGCGATCACCGGCGTCGCATCGGAAGCGGCTGCGGCACCGGACGGGACCAGACGCCCGGACAGCGCCGTCGCGTCGACCGCCAGGGCGTCGATCTGTGCGTCGTCGGCCGCGTCGGGATCGAACCGCAGGCGCGCATGTTCGTCGGCGATGCGCCGGATCGCCGCCTGCATCGCGACATCGTCGAGCGGCAGTCCGCGCAACCACGCCCGCAACGGTGTCGACGGATCGCGCGCGTGGCCGAGGGTCGCCAGTCGCGCCAGCAGAGGGGCCATCGCGTGGTCGAGCCGATCCGGTGTCCGCGACGCGGAACGCCGTTCTTCCACGTCACGACGACTGCGACGCGTCACGCTCCAGACCAGCCAACCGGCCAGCGGCACGATGATCGCGAGCCATCCGAGGCCCACGCCTTCCGATGGTCCGGGGTCACGATCGCGCCACTGATTCCACCGATGATGCATCCACGACAACAGATCCAGCGTGTCCTGCCACACCGACGCGGATTCGGCCTCCAGATCGAACCAGCCGGCAGGCGTGCTATCGATCTCGCGCCAGCCGCCGTCGATCCACGCCAACGCCCAGGCATGGGCGTGCCGCGCCCGCACGCGATACTCGCCTTCGAACGCACTCCACTCACGCACCGCGTAGCCGGTCACGTAGCGGGCCGGAACGCCGGCCGCCCGCAGCAGTAGAACGGTCGACGTCGCAAAGTACTCGCAGTGGCCTTCGCGCTGGTCGGTCAGGAACGCCTCGATCGATCGCTTGCGCCCGGCGGCGTCGGTCAGCAACGTCGTGTAGCGATAGTCGCGCGCGAACGCGGCCGGCAGCGCCCGTGCCACGTCGGCGCCCGGCCGATCGGCCAGATTCCACCGCGCCAGCGTCTCCATCAGTACGGGCCTCAGGCGTTCGGGCATCTGGAGATCCACGGGCGTCGGACCCAGCTCGCTGCCGACGCCGGCTGCATCCGCCGCGACGGTGAAAGTGAGCGCCGCCGGTCCGTCCTGCACGCGCACCGTGCCCAGCGGGTTGCGTTCGACCTTGCTGACGTTGAGATGATCCAGCAACGCCGGATTCGCCGGCAGCGGCAGTACGCCGCGGCCCCGTACGAGCGCCATCGACAGCGCGATCTCGGGCCCGGACCCCGGCGCGATGCGCCAGCCGCGATCACCCTCGGTGGCGACATCCCGAAACGCGTTGCTGCGCGCGAACCACGCATCGTGCGCGAACGCGTCGTAGACCGCATCGCGCAGGCGCATCGGCCGTGCACCGGGTCCGCCGACGCGGACCACGATGCGGTCCGACAGTTTGACCCGTCCCAGATCGCCGATGCTGGTCTGCGCGCGGTAGGGATCGACGCGACCGAACACGCGATCCCTCAGGAAGTCGAGCGCGAACGCTTCGACCTGCCGCTGCGCGACCAGCAATCCGTGCTGCAGCCCGTAGGCGATCGCGACCGCACAGACGACCGCGGGCAGCCAAGCAGCCATCGAGCGCCCGCGAGGACGCAAGGGCGCCAGCGCATACAAGCCCAGTCCGGCCAGAACCGGAAAGAACCACGGCGCCCGCAGATTGGCGCACGTCGCCGACAACAGGCAGACCGCGAAGTAGCCGTGATCCAGCGGCAAGGTCCGCACGACGCCGCCGGAACGTCCGCGGCGCAGTGACCAGAACAGCGCCGACAGGGGCACGCCGCCCGACACGCCGTAGCGCTGCAGCAGCAGCACCGGGGCGAAGATCATCGGCAGCCAGCCGAGCACCGTGAGGATGCCCTCCGGTCCCTGTCGTGTGCCGAACCACTGCCACACCATCAACAACAGGAACGCGACACTGCACAGATCGGCGACCCGTTCGTAGTCCTTCGGATCGAAATCCCAGCGCGCACGGATCCACCGCGGACTCTCCATCGCCAACATCAGCGCGAGCGCGATCAGCGGAAAACCGGTCACGACGCCCCAGAACAACAGGCCCGCGGCCAGCAGCAACGGGGGGAGCTTCACCGGCACCGGTCCGGCATCGCCGCCAACGTGTCCGCCAACCGCACGGGATCGATCACGTGGAACGGCACATCCGCCGCGGCCGCGATCGGCGCACGGCTCACCACGAGGACGATCTGCGCCACGCCGGCCGCGCGCAGATCCTGCACCAGCGCACGACGGGGTGCGTCCCACGCGAGCAGGATGTGGAGGCAGGCACTCATGCGCGCACCGTGGCGATCGATCGCCGCAGCCAGAACCCCGAAGTCGGCTGCACCGGGTTCTACCTGCGCCAGTTCGTGCAGCAGCACCGCGGTATCGGCTAGCCCGCGTCCGGCCGTCACGGTAATGGCCCGATCCTCGACGAACAGCAGATCGAGCAATGCATCGCCCAGCGCCAGCCGCGTGGCCAACGATGCCGTCACGCTCACCGCCGCTTCGAACACGACCGGATCGTCGGCGTCCGGAAAGGTGTCGAGAACGAGTGCAAAGCGGGTGAAGAACTCCTCACCGGTTTCTCGCACGACGGGACGGCCCGCGCGTGCGGTGCTCGGCCAGTGCAGCCGTCGCAACGGGTCGCCGGGACGATAATCGCGCAATTGCAGGAACTCCTGGCTCTCGCCCACCGCCTGCGCGGCCTGCACGCCGCCCGGATGGTGGCGCCGCGTGCCCGGCAGTTCGATCGCCGGAACCGGATAAGTCTGCGGCAGCACCAGCAGATTCTGCGGCGCCGCGCGGGTCGCCACCGCATTGATCAAGCCGAGTGGATCCGGCCGCAGCAAGCGGACCCGTGCGAAGCGCACGATGCCGCGACGCTCCGGCGTGAATGCCATTTCCACCGTTGATTCGTGCCCGGAGCGCATCGGCGGCATCCGCACCGGCGCGATCCGACCACCGCGCAGCCGGCGGATCAGCGCAACCCACCGCGGATAGCCGACCCGTCGATCGAAGAAGTTGGCGCCGGCATCGTCGCGGCGCCGCATCCGCCACTCGGCCGTGGTCGGCGGACGTCCGTCGAGTTCGTCCCGCACGACGACCTCGGACCACGCCTTGTCGTCCGTCGCGCGGACGAGAATCGTGTAGCGCATCGGCTCGCCGACCGTGCCGTAGCCCGGCAATCGTCGCTCCAGCACCACGCCGGGTCGCCAGCGGCCGGCACCGCACCACGCGACCAGCAACAGCGCCGCCGCCAGCGCAAACAGCTGAAATGCCATGGTCCGGGTGACATCGAGGCCGAACACGCCGCCGGCGATCATCAGGTACAGCACACCCAGACCGGCGGCCGTGAACCGGCGCTCGACCCACGCCGACCAGCGCTGCACCCGACCGAACGCTCGATGGAGTGCCTGCGCCACGGCCGTTCAGACCGGCACGGGCAGCGCCGTGATCAACCGGGCCACCACCGTGGCGGCGCTGTCGCCACCCAACCGACGATCCCGCTCCAGCACGACGCGGTGCGCGATGGCTTCGACGGCGACCTCCTGCACGTGCTCCGGCGACACGAACCGCTCACCGTCGAAGGCGGCCAGCGCCTGCGCGAGCTTCATCACGGCGAGCGACGCGCGCGGGCTCGCACCCAGTCCGACACCCGGTGCGGTGCGGGTAGACGCGACGAGATCCACGACGTAGCGCTTCACGGCGTCGGACACGCGGATCGCCGCCAGGGCCCTGCGCGCAGAGCGCACATCATCGAGCGTCACCACCGGCGACAGCGACGCCAGCGGGTCGGCACCGTCGCGGGCGGTGAGCATTGCGATCTCCTGTTCCGTCGGCATGTAGCCGAGGGACAGCCGCAGTGCGAACCGATCCATCTGCGCCTCCGGCAACGGATAGGTGCCGTGGAACTCCACCGGATTCTGTGTGGCGACGACAAAGAACGGATCAGGCAATGGCCGTCGCTCCCCGTCCAGACTCACCTGCCCTTCGGCCATGGCTTCGAGCAGCGCCGACTGCGTTCGCGGACTCGCCCGGTTGATCTCGTCGGCGAGCAGCAGATGCGTGAACACGGGCCCCGCGTGAAACGCGAACTGCTGATCCCGCGGGTTGTAGATCGATACGCCGACGATATCGGATGGCAGCAGGTCCGGCGTGAACTGGACGCGCTTGAAGTCCGCGTCGAGCGACCGGGCCAACGCCTTGGCCAGCGTGGTCTTTCCGGTGCCGGGGTAGTCCTCCAGCAGGACATGCCCACCGGCCACCAGGGCGGCAACGAGTTTGCGCACTGTCGTTCGTTGCCCGAGCACTACACGCGCCACGTTGGTCGCGATGCGATCGTGGAAATCGGCGAGATCCATGCGGGTCCGGCTTCGGGAAGACGATCGAGCGTAGCAGCCGCGGCCGTCGGCGACCAGAAAGCGGTTCAGGCCGTCGCGGAGCCGCCGGCCGGCTTCGCCACCGCCAGCACATAACGCGTGAACAACGTCGGCAAACGCGCCAACACCAGCTCCTTGCCGTCGAGGTCCGCGTCGATGATCGCATCGGCGATCAGCTCCGGCGTGATCGTCGCCAGCGCAGGAACCGACAGCGGTGCGTAACTCCAGTGCCAGGGCTCCGGACACACGCCACCCAGATCGGCGGCATAGGGTCGATAGAAGCCGAAGCGACGGGCGTGCCTTTCGAGCCATGCGGCTGCGCGACCGAACACGCCGTCCGCCGCGAACTCCGCCGGGACCAGTTGCACGCGATACCCGTCGGGCATCGCGGCAGCATCGTACAGATCGAGCTCCGTGCCCCAGTGATGCCGGCTCGCCCCGGGCAGCGCCGACCAGCGCAGGATGTGATCGATCACCGCGTCATCGCGCAATGCCGTGCGATCGACCGGTGCACCGTTCGCGTCGAGCAGCGGCCGTTCGCCGCGCCATTTGCGGTTCCAGATCGAGGCCTGCGACGCGAAGTCGCGGAAGCCACTGGACACTCTGAGGTCGATGCCGTCGTCCGCCGCGGCGGCACGCATCGCCTGCCAAGCCGCAGCGGCCTCACGATGCAGTTCGACGGTGGGTGCTTCCAGCCGGACGATATGGTCGCGACTGCGGCCGGTCAGCTGCAGCGGATCGAGCATGGTGAGCCCGGCAGGTTCCGATCCGGATCGCAGCGGTCTCGCATGCGATGCCGGTTCAGCGATGGCTAGGGGTGATCGACGGCCGTCGGATCGGTCACGAAACCGAGTTTCGTGAGCCCGGCGTTGCGCGCCATCGACATGATTTCCGCGAGCCGCTGGTAACGCGTGTTCCGATCGGCCCGCAGGTGCAGTTCGGGCTGAGGATCCTGCGTCGCGGCCTCCGCCATCTTCGCGACGAGATTGTCATCGGCGATGACCTGGTCGTTCCAGAACACCTTGCCCTGCTCGTCCATCGACAGCGTCACCGTTTCCGGCTTCTCGGGGTTGGCGCTGCTGGCCGCCTTCGGGAGGTCGATCTTGATGCCGTGGGTCAGCAGCGGCGCCGTGACGATGAAGATGATCAGCAGCACCAGCATCACGTCCACCAGCGGTGTCACGTTGATGTCGGACATCGGCTGGCCGCCACCACCGCCCTGATCGTCGAAGCTGCCGAACGCCATATCGTGCGGGCTCCCCGATCAGGCCGTCTGCGGCCGCGGCACCGGAGTGGCGCGGCGCGCCTCGCCTGCCGACGTCGCATCGATGCGCGAACCGGTCGCCAGGAACCCGTGCAGATCATGCGCAAAGGCATCGAGCTCGGACAGGATCACGCGATTGCCGCGCGTCAGCGCGTTGTAGCCCAGCACCGCCGGGATGGCGACCGCGATGCCGGCGGCGGTCATGATCAATGCCTCGCCCACGGGGCCGGCGACCTTGTCGATGGTCGCCTGTCCGCTGCCGCTGATGCCGATCAGTGCGTGATAGATGCCCCACACCGTGCCGAACAGCCCGACGAACGGCGCCGTGGCGCCCACGGACGCCAGCACCGACAAGCCCGTCTCCAGACGCGCCTGCGACGCGTTGATGCCCTGGCGCAGCGCACGCGTGACGAACTCGGACATCGGCAACGCATCGCCCAGCGCACCGGCCTGGTGCCGCTGATGATGGGCCGCGGCCGAGACGCCGGCGACCGCGAGATCCGCATACGGGTTGCCCGATTCGGCCCGCAACGTATCCAGCGCGCTACCCACGTTGGGGGCACCCCAGAAACCATCGATCAGGCGTCGCGCGCTGCGGCGGATGTTCCACACGCGAAACGCCTTGGACAGGATGACCGCCCAACTCGCGACCGACATCGCGACCAGCAACAGCGCAACGGCGAGGCCGACCGCATCGGTGGATTGGAGAAAACCGGTCAGGCCGAACGAATGCTGCATGGGAGACTCCGGAGTGCTGGCATCGGCTGAGACCGCAATGCAACCGCGGACGGATCGCCGGGGGATGGGTCGGCTGCACGAGCAACCGGAACCGGCGAGAACGGCTCGCTATCGCGAGCCGTTCTCATTCTGTAAGGCGTGGTAGAAGCTGTCAATCGTTCGGAACGAGGGAGCGCTCAGTCCCCATACATCTTCTGCATGCGCTCGCGACGTTCCTGCGCTTCGATGGACAGCGTCGCGGTCGGACGTGCGAGCAACCGGCGGACGCCGATGGGCTCACCGGTCTCGGTGCAGTAGCCGTAGCTGCCGTCGTCGATTCGCAGCAGCGTCTCGTCGATCTTCTTGAGCAGCTTGCGTTCGCGATCGCGGGTGCGCAGTTCGATGGCCTGCTCTTCTTCCTGCGTCGCCCGGTCGGACGGGTCGCTGGCGGCCTCGGTCTCCCGCAGATGCTCGCTGGTGTCCTTGACGTTTTCGAGCAGCTCCCGCTTCAGGTCGAGCAATCGCTGGCGAAAGAACGCCAGTTGATCCTCGTTCATGTATTCCTTGGCCGGGGCTGCGATGAGCTGGGCTTCGGTGATCAGTTTCTTGGCAGTGCGGCTGGCAGTCGTCGACATGTCCCAAATCCCAATTCCGGAGTTCGGTAGGCGCCATCGGTTTCGGCGCGAGGCGGCATGTTATGCGTTTTTTCTCGCAGTGCAAGACCCGTTCCCGCATCCGACGGGCATCACCCTGCGGCGCACCGGGCCGGACAGTCTGGAAAATCCGCCCGGCATCGTACACTCGGCCAGCGGTCGATCGTGTCGGAACTGCGGCCGGTTCCGGGTGGTCTGTCGTGCTTCGGCCGCCGTCCACCTCCCGGAGATGTGCCCATGACCCGCCCCCTCGTCCTTTTCGTCGCCGTCTTCGCCTTGACCGCAACCGCCGTCGGCGCACGGGCCGAGTACGTCACGTCCCAGCAGCTGAAGGGCTGGCTCGAAGAACACGATCGTCCGAATGGCGCCTTCAAGGACCGCACGATGGCGCTCGCCTATGTGTCGGCGGTGCACGATCAGTTCGAAGACATCGAGATCTGCGCGCCGCATGGTCTGCAGGGCAAGCGCCTCGCCACGGCCGTCCATCTGTGGATGACGCGCAATCCGGACCGGTGGAGCAACAACGCCGCGGTGACCGCCCGCCTCGCACTGGCGGAGAGCTTCCCCTGCCCCGGCAAGCAGCGGTGACGACACGCTGAATTCGGCGGGCTCGATTTCCAGGCGCGACGGCTACTTCCGCGTGCCCGAGATGCCATAGCGCGCGGCCCAGCCGAGCCCGTCCCAGGTGTTGCCCTTTGGCGATACTCGCAGCCGATCCAGCCTTGATACCCGATCTCGTCCAGCAGATCGAACAGGAACGGATAGTGAATCTCGCCGACGTCGGGCTCGTGACGTCCCGGCACCCCGGCGATCTGGATGTGGTGCAGCAGACCGATGTTCTCGCGCAGCGTGTCGGCAAGTCGGCCTTCGAGCAACTGCATGTGATAGCAATCGAGGTGCAGCGACGCGTTGGGATGGTTGATCCGTTCGAGCAGCGCCCGGGCGTGGGCGGTGTGATTCAGGAAGTAGCCGTGCATGCCCTGGGTCGTATACGAAGGCCCCCCCTGCACGATACCCATCGCCTTGTTGATGGGCTCGATGACGACCCGCAGGCCGTGGCGTTGCAGGAAATCGGCGGCGTAGCGCAGGTTCTCCACATAGGTCCGCTCGCATTGCGCGTAGTCCATGCCCGGGCCGACGACGCCGGCCATCACGTGAACCGTGTCGCAGCCGAGCGCCGGTCCGTACTCGACGACCCGTTCCAGGCTCGCCTTGAATTCCGCCTCGCGGCCGGTGACGCAGGCGAGCCCGCGATCGCCGGCGTTCCAGTCGCCCATCGGCGCATCGAACAGCACCATCTTCAGGCCGTGGGCGTCGAGCCGCGCCCGCAGCTCCGCCGGCGGGTAGTCATAGGGCACCTGGAACTCGACTCCCTGGAAGCCGGCTTCCGCCGCAGCGGCGAACCGATCGAGAAACGGCAGTTCGGTGAAAAGATAGTGGAGGTTGGCAGCGAATCGAGGCATGGCGGCAGTCGAAAGGTGAAGGACGGACAATGAAAACGTCGCGGCTCAGCGCACCGGGTCTTCGTTCCAGAGCCAGGCCGCACCGCGGACGCCGCCGGCATCGCCGTGCACATTGCGCAGCAGGCGGGTCGCGACCGCGTCGGAGAATACACGACGATCCCACTGCGCCGGGACCGTGCGATACAGGACCTCCATGTTCGACAGACCCCCGCCGAGCACGACCACGTCCGGATCGACGATGTTGATCACGTGCGCGAGCGCCCGCGCCATCCGGTCCGTGTAGCGCTCCAGCGTCGCGATGCATGCCCCATCGCCGTCGTCGGCATGGGCGACGATCTGCTCGGGCGTCAACGCCACGCCTGTCACGGCCGCGTGGTCCGTCGCCAGACCGGGCCCCGACAGGAAAGTCTCGATGCAGCCGTGACGGCCGCAGTAACAGGCGGGACCGGGCCGCTCGTCATCGCGGGGCCACGGCAGCGGGTTGTGACCCCATTCGCCGGCGATCGCGTTGCGGCCCGTCAGCACGCGTCGATCGGCGACGATACCGGCGCCGGTTCCGGTGCCGATGATCACGCCGAACACGACCGTCGCGTCCGCGCCGGCCCCGTCGATCGCTTCCGACAAGGCGAAGCAGTTGGCGTCGTTCGCCACTCGCACCGGTCGCGCCAGCCGCCGCTCCAGGTCCGCGCGGATCGGCCGGCCATTGAGCCATGTGGAGTTGGAATTCCGCAGCAATCCGGTCACCGGCGAGATAGCGCCGGGCGTGCCGATACCCACGGTGCCCCGGACGCCGGCCTGACGCTCCACCTGGTCGACCGCATCGGCAATGGCGTCCAATGTCTGCCCGTAGTCGCCGCGGGGGGACGCGAACCGGACGCGCCCGAGCGTCGCGCCCTGCTGGTCGAGCGCAATGGCCGCGATCTTCGTGCCGCCTAAGTCAATACCGACTTTAATTGCCTGATTTTTATTGTTTTCTCTCATCCGAATATCCGGCGCCTACAATTTCCGTCACGCTTTTCATTTGCAAACAGAAAGAAACGTCAGCGAAGCAGGGAGTTATAGTAGGTCAACGATCACACTTATATGGTGATGCCCATGACGAACGGTCACGGCCCTACTCGGCGTTGATCCCATATGTGCGGACGAGCGGATGGTCAGTGCGGTTGCACCCGCATTCCCTTGGACCACTCGTGCGCCTGCTTCAGCCCCGCCGCCTGCTTGCGCGCCGCGGCGAGTTCATCCCAGGCCCGGTCCATCTCCGCATCGGTCAGCGGCTCCGGCAAATCTCCAGTTCGGTCAGTGCCTTCTGCAGGAAGACGAAGTCCTGTTCCTGCGGCGTGGCCTGAAGCGATGCCGGTGGTGCCGGTGGCGGCGGGCATTCCGCAGGAACGCGCACGATCTTCGGCGCGCACCCGAGCAAGCTCGCGAGCAGTATCACGCTGACCGCGCGTCGCAGTATCGATTTCATAGGTGGTCTCCAGCAATCGTGCGTCAAGCGCCGCCGTGACGGCTTGCTGCCGCACGATCTCGGCCGCGGTGTTGTTGGCGATCTCGATGACGGCTTCGGCCTGGCCATTCCGGTACTTCAAGAATTCCAGTTCCAACGGGGCGACCCGTAGCCAGCCCGAGGCCAGCCAGCCGCTGGCTGCACCTACCACCACCGCTCCGATCGCTGCAGCAACGGTCGGGCTCACGGAGGGAACGCTCCGGGCTTCACGGTCAGCAGCGTGCGGATCGCAAGTTCGGTCGCCTCATCAGATTCGACGAGCTTGCGCAGCATTGTGAGAGTCTCAACCGCATCGACCAGAGCACGAGCGTCGTACGTCCCGATCGAGATCATTCCGACGCGACCGAGTTCGTGGGAGTCTTCCAGCGCGCCCAGTTTCTTCAGGGCTCCCAGCAGCGGCGGGCTGATCACTCCAGTCCTTCCAGACACATGCGCATCTCTTCTGCTCGGCGCCGCACCAGTCCGGGCAGCTTTTGCCCCTTCGCATACACCCACTTCGGCAGCTCGCGGCACGCACCCACGTAGGTCACCTGCGTTGAGCTTGCGCACCATCGTCGACGAACAAAAGTTGCCGGCGCCCACGTTGAAGACGAACGAAACGAAGGCGTTGAACTGGCCCTCGGTCACTGGAACCTTCACACATCGCAAACCCATCGCCGCCTCTGACAGATCGTCACGTAGGAGGTCAGCGCACTCAGCCTGGGTCCTTCGCTCGCCAACCACTGCGGTGGCCGTGTGGCCAGTGCAAACAGTGGGAATGCCGACCGGATCGAGATACCCCACGGCTTTCGTGCCTTCATGGCCGGCGATGAATGCGACGAGCCCGGTCGTGATCGCGAACAACCCGCCTACGCCTGCGACAGCAACTTTAGTAACTGGTCGCATCGGGTTTCGTCGGCAAGCCAGCACGCGCACGTCGCCAATTGCGGATACGGCGATACAGCCATCCGGAAATGAGCATCACCGAATAGACGCTGGCCAGAAATCCCGCCACCTGTCCCCAGTCGATCGACGTCATTGCGAGCAGAGTTCCCCCCCAGATCGCCACTTGGTTTGCCGTGGTAATCCCGTGGTCTTTGGTCACGCCGTGATCCCCGCCGCGGTCGTGAACAGATCGTCGAGTTGCTCCTCCGTCAAGTCGAGCAGACCGGCGATGGCCGTTACAGTGGGCGAGTCGCGCCGAAACTCCAGAGCGTTTTCCCACGCGAGCCGCGCCAGTGTGTCTGTTGCCGGGTTCGCCATCGTGACCTCCACCGCCTCCAGCAACCCAGCTAGATGCAGCGCTGCGAACGCTTGGAACCGGCTCACGACCTGCGGCACGCCGGGCGCGACGGGCTGCGGCAGACCCGCGATCTCTTCGGGCGTCAGATCGACAACTTCCATCTCGCCCGTCTGCAAATTCACCACGCCCTTCTGCATCGCTTTACCCCTCGATGATCATGCCGACGGTGCCGCTGTCGAACGAGTCGCCGCACACCACCTGCACAACGTCTAGAACCCCAGACAGCGTAACCGCACCCACCACTTTCGCCGTTGCCTGCGTGCTAGTAAAACTAGTCCCTCCAGCGCAGTGCCACCTGTTACCCCCGACATGCTCGAGCACGACCCGCGCTATCGCGATGTTCGCGCCAGCCGCACCGGGGTTGATACTGAACCCCGCAGAGAGGGCAGCCGCGGTGTACGAACCTATCGCTGTCACCGACACAGCGCCCTCGTACCCGGACGTTACCGGCGTACCTCCAGAACCGACTCGGACCATAGGTGGCGTTGCCGCACCCGTGGTGCTCAACATGTCGGCAATGAGCGTGATGCGCTTTGCCCACGCTGGTATTGTCGGCATCGCAACAATGCTCAGACCGGTTGCCGCCACTGGCGCGACCACCAGCAGCGTCGGCCGCGCGATCCACGTCGACCCGTCCGAGTACAGGGCTGATCCAGAGTTACCCGATGCAGCGGCGAACATCGCCGCCAGCAGATCGCGCACCCAGGCCGTGTTAGCGATCCGCGCCGAATCGTCAGCCCCGCCGGGGGTGGTGGTGGTCGGCGTTCCGGTCAACGAAGGTCCTGCCAGCATCGCTGCGATCGCTGCTGCGTCCAGCGCCGCTTGCGCAGCATCGGCCGCCGCATCGGCGGCTTCGTTCGCGGCAGTGACGGCGGCGGCTTGCGCGAGGGCCACTTGAGATGCGAGGGCCGGACTCAAGTCTGACGCCGGCACACCCACCAGTGACTGTCCGTCCGGCGACCAGCGCAGAACGTAATCTGGAATCGGCGTCAACGTCAGGTTCGGTGTGAAGGGAACGCCTTCGGACAGTCGGAAGCTGCGCCGGGACATGTCCTTGACCCGCTGACAGATCCGCGTGACCTTGTCGAACGCCCGCTCGGTAGTCTCGGCCGGGAAGTCGTCGAAGGGCGTGAAGTCGGCACCCTGCGTCAGAGGGGGATCGAGGAAGATCACAATGTTGTCGGTGTTGCCGATCGCCACTGACGTCGTTACCAATCCTCCGGCCGGATTTCCGACGCCGGAGACGGTGTAGTCGGTGTTGATCACCAGAACCGTCTCGACCGCCGTATCGCTGACCTTGATCACCACGAGATCCGTCGCCGCGTCGAACTGGAACGGCACGGACCATCCGATGGTGACGCCGTCTCCCGCGTGACTTACCCGGCTGACTTCGGTTTGAACGGTCATGGCGATTTCCGATTGATGTTGCGATTATCGCAATTTCAAGGTCGAAAGCGTACAGTTTTCCGCTGCAATCACCTTGGAGACTTCTATGCGCGCCGTCCTGCTGCTGATCCTGCTGATCCCGTTCGCCGCCACCGCGCAGCAGCTCACCCGGGGATACGACCCACACCCGTATTCCGATCCGATGACCGACCAGATGGCTCGCTGGTCGGAACGCGTACGACAGGATGGGGAACGCCAAATGCTCGAAGTGCGGATTCGCCAGCTCGAGGAGGAACGGACCGCACCGAAGCTTCCGCCTCCCCGGGATTCCTACCGCAGTCCGTGGATCGATCACCCAACGTGCATCGGAGCCATGACCTGCGGGGATATTCAGTACATCCGGCGCTAATCACTGCACCACCTCGCTGGGGCGGAACAGAAACTCCTGTCGGTTCTTCTGCTCAACATCCCGCTCCAGCCGCCTGAGGTAGCCAGGGTTCATCGCCTCCTGCCACCGGTACAGGATCAGATAGTCGAGCGCGGGCCGGACGTAGAAGAGGTTCGCGAACGGCGTGTTGTTCACGGCCAATCGCAACGCGGCGGGTCCGAAATCCCGGCCGGCGACGATTCGGTTCTTCAGATCGAACGCGTCTTCGGCCAACCCGAGCGACGGGCCAGCAAGAGTCTGCAACAGACCACCGCCAACGCGGTTCGTCTCTCCCAGGATCAGATCGCCGTAGATGCCCATCGCGCCACCCTGAAGCATGGCCGACATCATGGTGCTCACGACCGGTCGGCCGTCCTCGTCGACCAACGATCGCGGTTTGCGCCCTCTCAACAGATCCTTGGCCGTCATCGCCCCATACCCGAAGAGCGTCATCCAGAGCATGAGATGGATCAGGCCCAGCATGTCGCCCTTTCCACGTCGCATCATGTCCGTCAGGCTGTTGTAGCCGCGGCCCTGGATTTCGCGGCCGTAGACCCGCTGCAGCAGAGCTGTCGGAAACGATTTGAACTGCGCCACAAACCGGGCCGTCTCGCCCCACAGCGTGCCCTTCTGCGTGTCACGTAGTAGCGCCCATCGAGTACGCGCGTCCGGCTCGATCACCGCGTGGGTCGCCCGGTCGATGTACATGTTCCGCAACGCGGCCTGAAGATCGGCGCGGAGATTCTGCACCGCCGCCTCGTTGGCTTGCCGGCCTACGGATTGGATGTAGGTCTCCAGAGAAGAGCGCGGCACCGCGTTCATTCCCTCCGGCGTCAGGAACGCCATGCCGTCGGCTTCCTTCGTCGCTGCCTGCCGGAGCACCGCCCATTTACCGGCGTCGATGTTGTACAGACTCAACACGCTCGAGAGATTGGGATCCAGCTGCTCCCACGGCAACGCCGTCGCCAGCGCCATGCGATGCGCCGTCGACAGTCCGATGCTCGATCGCAAGGTCTCGGTCCACCACGTGAGGCCGTTCCATTTGAAGAACTGCTGCATGCCGCGACTCATCAGTCCGCCCAGCAGGTCGTCGGCATCGAACCGCGCCATCACGTCACCGACCATGCTCTCCTGGAACAGGCCGATCTCGGCCAGGATCGCCTTCTGCTCTTTCGATCCGCGCCCTCGCAACAACCCGCCGATGGCTTCGGCCATCCCGCTGAAGAGATTGCCGCCCTGAAAGCGAATCTCGGACGCATACACCGGAATGTCGGTGACCGAGGACACGACGGCGCCGCCGAGCTTCGCCATGCTCTGGAGCGCACGAACGTTTGACGCCCGCTTCGCCCAGATCGCGTTCGCCGGGATGTTCGCTTCGCCGGTGACGTGCTTCAGCAGGGCGAGAACGGACGCCCGGTTGTCATGGAACGCCCGACGTTCGGCGGGATCGACGATGCCCTCCTCGATATGATCGAGCACCGCGGCCAGATTGCCTTCGGGGTTGGTGCCGAGCGTCTTCAGA
The DNA here is from genome assembly GCA_026125595.1 of Burkholderiales bacterium. GTDB lineage: Bacteria > Pseudomonadota > Gammaproteobacteria > Burkholderiales. Next base: position 15,492 of record JAHCKV010000025.1, read on the forward strand.
AGTCCGGCGGCGTGACCCGAGCGGTCGAGACCGTTCAACACCGCATAGGACAGTGAGCCAACGCCGAACTGCTCGTTGTATTCGAACCATGCATCGGCGTCCCGGAAATAGATCTCACGGGATGCGCTCACCTGTTTCGCGAGGCTGGCAGGGCCGACGCTCGGCGGCACATCATCGATCGACAGGTACTTGAGATGCAGCCCCGATGCGAATCCGTCGTAGACCTCCCGCAACACGGCATCGAGCGAGCGTTCCGCCACCTCCGGCACGTCGCGCATCGTCCGTTCGATGTCGAGCCTTGGCAGGACCACATCCCGCCACGCTTCGTAGCCGGCATCGCGGATCCTCCACATGTCGTGGGACTGTCGGACGATGTAGCCCTGCAGATCCCGCACCCAGGCGCCGAACCGATTCTTCGTACCGCGAGCGGCCTCCTGGTATCGGAAGACGATCTCGGCCATGGCCTTGACCTCGGGCGCTACACCATCGAGCGGCTTGTCTCGACCTATCCGCCACATCGCATTCGCAACGTCGCGAGACAGAGAGTCCGACACGAACAGCTCCCACAGCCCGGCTTCCTCCATGTCGTGGATCAGACCGCCGACCCATTCACCACGGAACTGCTTCTGCTCGGCAGCAGCCGATGATCTGGCACCCTGAAGCCTGCGCTGGCCACCGGCCACCAGCGACTTCGCACCCTCGCTCAGCGATTTCGCATCGGCGCCGAATTGCCGGATGAAGCTTGCCGCACGCAGCCGGCCCGCCAGGTTCAGGGCCGCGTTTCTCTTCGCGATCGTGGCATCCATCAGGATGTTGTTGGCGAGGCCATCGGCTGCTTTCAGCGCCTCATCCTGAAACGCGTTCGCCCGGTCCTCTGCCTGGATCCCCTCCCGGGCTTTCCGCAGGGAATCCCGCTTACGACGGTTCCACGTGTAGAGCTGCTTCAACAGATCGGTGATCTCGTCAGAAGTCAGATCGCGTGCGGCCGCACGCGTGGCCTCTTCACCGTCGGTGGCCAGCATTCGCAGCACTTCGGCGTATCGCTTCGCACGCTCGATTGCTTGATCGAACGGCTTCAGTTCGTCTGACGGCTTACCTCCGCGGGCGTACCTTCCGCCCGTTTCGTCGGCTGGCGCCACACTTCCAGCCTCGCGCCGCTTGAACCCGCGCAGGCTCGCAATCGCCATCTCGCGCAGATCGGCATCGGTGAGTTTCAGCCGATCGCCGATCAGTGCATTGATCCAGCGCTTGACCGCCGCAATGATCCGCTGAACCAACGTCGACTCCGGTGCATCCTGCACCAGATACGCCAACGCTTCCTCTCGGACGCGCTCCTGCCGCTGAACGGGCGATAGCCCTAGGTCGGCCGTGTCCTGAGTCGCCTTGCGCCATGCTGCCCAGATCGGCGCATCGTCGGGCGCGTCGAGAACCATTGCTTCGAAGTCGGCCAGCAGTTTCGCCCACCGTTCCGGACCGAGGATTGCCGGCATCCCGTGGTGCACCCCCACTTCATGCAGGATCAGCCCGCGAATCTGTTCAGGCTTGACGTTCTGCGCGACTACAAACGTCGTGCCATCCGGCATCGCCACCGCCTGAACGTTCGCCGGATGAACGCCCGGCAGATCGTCCGCCGTCTCGACCACCTGGATCCGGCTCGCCTTGATCAGCGCGTCCGTATCCTCGCCCCAGCTCTCCCGAATTGCTTCTAGGATCGCTTCGGATTTGCGGAACGATGCGGCAACCTCGCTTTGGCGGTTTGCGATCTCGACGGCGCGATCGTCGAAAATGACGTAGTTGTGGGTGCCTTCGCCATTATCACGGCTGCCCCCATCGAGATACTTGATGCCTTTGATGCCGATGGAAGACAACTCGCGACTTGCCTGCTTGCGCAGATCTTCAGTCTGCTCTCCGCCCGCAATCGCCTTGTAGAAATATCCACCCGTCTTACCC
>JAHCKV010000250.1 GCA_026125595.1 Burkholderiales bacterium
CGTGGCGAAAACCCTGCGGCGTTATCTGTGGCGCGGGCTGCTGCTGGCGGTCGTGCTGGTGCTCGCCTACGAGCTGGCCATCCTCGGATGCATCACGTGGTGGGTCTGGTTCAACCCGTCTTCCACCCGCTTCATGGAAGATCGGCTGGCCGCGATGCAGCAGCAGGATCCGGCAGCCGAGTTGAAGCATGAATGGGTACCGTACGACCGGATATCGATCCAGTTGAAGCGCGCCATCATCGCGTCGGAAGACGCCAAGTTTCTCGATCACGACGGTTTCGACTGGGATGCGATCCAGAAGGCATACACGCGGAACCTCAAGAAGGGAAAAGTGGTATCCGGCGGCTCCACCATCAGTCAGCAGCTCGCCAAGAATCTGTTCCTGACGTCGCAGCGCACGCCCTGGCGCAAGGCCCAGGAAGCCATCATCACCGTGATGCTGGAGAAGGTCATGACCAAGCGCCGGATCCTCGAGATCTATCTCAACGTCATCGAATGGGGTGATGGCGTGTTCGGCGCCGAGGCTGCCGCGCGGCATTACTACAAGGTTCCGGCATCGAAGCTAGGAGCCGAGCAGGCGGCGCGACTCGCGGCGATCGTTCCGAACCCGCGCTTCTACGACAAGCACCGCGGCACCCAGGGCATCCGGCGCAAGATGAGCGTGATCCTCGTGCGGATGCCGGCGGCCGTCGTGCCGTGATGGGTTTGCCCGCGAACCGCTGCGTATAATCCGCCGCGCATGTTCACCCATCCGCTATTCGATCCCGTCGCCCTCAAGCTGGGCCCCGTCGCCGTCCGCTGGTACGGGCTCATGTACCTCGTCGGCTTCGTCGCCGGCCTGATGCTCGGCCGGTCCCGCGTCCGCTCACAGCCGTGGTCCGGCTGGACGTACAAGGACATCGACGACTTGCTGTTCTATGCCGTGATCGGCGTCGTGCTCGGCGGCCGGCTCGGCTACGTGGTGTTCTACAAGTTCGCCGACTACGTCGACAACCCGCTGCACATCTTCTATGTGTGGGAAGGCGGCATGTCGTTCCATGGCGGCTTCCTCGGCGTGATCCTCGCGATGGCCGTGTTCGCGTGGCGCCACCAGAAGCACTGGTATTCGGTTACCGACTTCATCGCGCCGCTGTGCCCGATCGGGCTCGGGCTGGGCCGTCTCGGCAACTTCATCAACGCCGAGTTGTGGGGCCGCCCCACCGACGTGCCGTGGGCGGTGATCTTTCCCAACGTCGACAATCTGGCGCGGCATCCGTCGCAACTGTACGAACTGGCGCTGGAAGGTATCGTGCTGTTCGTGTTGCTGTGGGTGTTCTCGAGCCGGCGTCGTCCGCTCGGTGCGGTGTCCGGCCTGTTCCTGATCGGCTACGGCACGCTGCGCTTCCTCGTGGAGTTCACGCGGGAGCCCGACAGCTTCCTCGGCATCCTGGCGCTGGGTTTCACGATGGGTCAGTGGTTGTCGCTGCCCATGGTGCTCGGCGGTGTGGTGCTGATGGTCTGGGCGTACCGGCGCAACACGTCGGTCATCTGACCGGCAGCGGGACCTCGATGCCATGAACGCTCCTCGGCCCACGCTCGATGGCGTCACGCTGGTCTGCATCGACACCGACAACGTCGCGCTGGCGTTGCGTGCGCTGGAGCGCAGCCGTGCCGCCTGCATCTTCACGCGCACGCTGTTGTTCACGGCCGATGCGGTGACGGTCCCCGACGGAATCGAAGTGGTCCGGATCCCCCCTATCCGCGATCGACGCGACTACGCCCGCATCGTGATCAAGGGCCTGCCGCGGTTCGTGAACACGGCGCACGTGCTGATCGTCCGCTGGGACGGTTTCGTGGCCCACGCCGAAGCGTGGGATCCGGCGTTTCTCGAGTACGACAGCGTCGGCGATCGTGGTTTCTCGCTGCGATCGAAGCGGCTGCTCGACGCGCTGCTGGACGATTCGTTCGCCGAAGACACGCTGCACGACGATGATGTCATCGACGGCGCGTTCCGGCCCCGGCTCGAGGCCGAGTTCGGCATCCGCTTCGCGCCGGCGGCGCTGACGTCGGGATTCGCGCGCGCCGCTGCGACCGACGGCGAGCCGACATTCGGTTTCCACGGGGCGCAGAACCTGTGGCAATGCTGGTCCGAAGCCGACATCGATTTCTTTCTGCGCCATGCATCGCGGCCGACGCTGCGGACCCCGGCGGTCACCGCGCTGGCGCGGCATCTGGTCTCGGTCGACCGCACCCGGGAAGCGGCGAAAGTGGCGGCCGGCGTGATCACCGAAGTGCCCGACGATCCGGACGCGCTGGATATCCTGGCCGGCGTGCGGGATCGCACCCGTCGTCACGACTATGGGTCACGCGCCGAACAGCGCTTCTTCTTCGGTCTGCTCAAACGCCATCTGCCCGAGTGCTTTCGCGAGCGGCAGGTGCTGGAGATCGGCCGTGCCGGCGCCGAGCCGGTCACCAAGGAGTGGTTCGAGGATTCCCGCTTCGTGGCGGCGTGGTCCGGCGGCGATGGCCCCGGCATGCTCGCCGCCGCCAGCGAGAGCTTCGACACGATCATCAGCGCGGCCGCGCTCGAGCATCTGCCCGAGGCCCACGATGCGGTCGAGAATGCGCTGCGCATGCTGAAGCCCGACGGGTTGCTTGTTATCGCGTGTGCCGGGCACGGTCGACACCAGCACGACACGGCGCGCTACCCCGCGCCGGACGGACGCAACGGCGACCACTATCGCAATCTCGCGCCCGACGATTTCGCGGGCGTGGATTTCGACCGGCATCTGGCGTTCTGGGTGTTCCTGGAGGATCGCGTCGTGCACGACCTGTACTTCGTCGGCGTGGGCCGCGCCGCTTCCGCGGACCTGATCGCCCGGGCCCGCCGCCTCGTCGCCGACAACGGTTTCCTGCTCAAGCGGAAGAACGTCTTCGGTATCTACTGACTCGTTGCGGCAGCGCGCGCGCGCGCATGGGCGATCAGCCGCTGCCGCAATTCGGGCACGTCCGGCACCACGTAAATGACGTCGTCGACAATCTGCACGAAGCGTCGCTGGATGCCGGCCGACAGCACTTCGGCGACGTCGGCAATCGTCGGCCACTGATCGGCATCGTGGGGCAGCGGCGGCGCGGACAGGATCAGTCGCGCGTCGTCGATCAGCAGTACGTCGCCTTCCCGCTCGTTCAGGAATTGCAGCTCCGCCAGCAGCGGACACTCATCGTCGGCGCCGGAAGTCGGGCCGCCGGACCAGTGACCGTCGAGGAAGAACACGGCGGGTCGTCGTCCCAGTCGCGCCAGAACCTGCGGAAGCTTGACGCGCGAATCACCGAGCAGCGGTTCGACATTGCCGAGGGCTTGCAGCGCGGGAGCGTATTCGCGGTGCAGCGTTTCCGAGCGCTCGATCGTGAAGACCGACGCGAAGTTGGCGGCCGCCCAGCGTGTCGTGTTCCCCACGTAGGTACCGGTTTCGACGAACGCGCTGATGCCGGCCAGGGCGGCGAGGTCCAGCGTGATCTGCGCTTCCGGCCCCATGTTGACGATGCCCATGTCGTACGGTGTCCTGAACGTGAACCGGATCGGGTCAGCCCGCATCCGTCTGTCGACGATAGCCCATCGCCGGGGTGTCCGACGCAATGCCGACGAACCCTTTCGGCATTGCGGATGTCGGCAGCGGTTCTGCCACGACGATCAGTGCCGGGCGCAGTGCGGCATTCCACAGGTGGGTCGCGAGGTCATCGGCCACCGCCGTCTTGCCGAGCACCAGCAGATCGAGACACGGATCGAGGCCGAACGCCGAAAGCGCATCGGCCAACGCCTGCGGGTGATCGATCAGTGCCATATCGGTCCGCAGCGAATCCGCGATCCGTACCTGCAGCGCCGGCGTGGCCGTCGGGTCCCGCGTAACGCAGAGTCCGCGCCAGCCGAGATCTGCGAGAAACGCAATATCGTCCGGCGACGCGTCCACGGCGAGGAAGCTGCCGCGGCGGGCGGCACCGAGTTCGGATTTCCAGAGCGCTGTGACCTTTCGACCCAACGGTGATTCCGGCGCCGCGGGTTCCGGTGGCCGCGAAGTGTTCACATAGATCGCATCGCCCCAGGTGCGGTCATAGGGACACGCCAGAACGACCCGCTCGAATCCCCGTGTCGTCAGATGCGCGTCGATCGCTTCGATGCCGGGCACGCCGGCATACAGCTCCGCGAAGTTGACCTCCACGTTGATCAGGTCGATCAACGGCAACTGGCGCTCGGCACCTTTGAGCACCAGCAACTCCGCCCCCTGTACATCGATGTTGAGCACGTTGAACGCGCCCGGATCCAGCGCGTGCTCGTCGAGCAGATGATCGAGCGTCGTGGTCCGCAACTGCCGGGTCTCGGCGACATGGGCGAACGGATACAGCTGTTCGTGCAGTTTCAGCGGCAGCAACGAGCTGCTCTGACTGAACGCATTGACGTGAAAGGTTCGCACGTCCTCGGTGTCGGCGAGGCAACACGCCGCGACCGTCACGTGGACGGCCTGCGCAAACTTGACGCGCAGTTGCGCCGCGAGATCCGGGTTCGCCTCGACCAGCAGCACGCGCTCGATACCCCACTGGTCGTACTTGGCGACTTCTTCGCCCAGATGGGCGCCGATGTGCGCAACGCCACGCATCGCGATGCCGTGGCGGCGCGCGATCGCAGCCAGCTCCGGCATCTTCGCTTCGGCCAATCCGAAGTGCGACAGCATGCGATCGTGGATCGCCAGGAAGTTCGCGTACCGGAAATCCTCGCGGGCCGGATTCCACGTGGGCACCGGATCGAGGTTGCCGGGCCCGGCGAGACGGAACACGCGGTAGCCGCGCTCCCGCAGAAATGCGTGGGCGTCACGCAGCCGCGTTCCCGCGTCGCGCCACGTGCCGCCGTACTCGAACTGGATCGCGTCGACGCGGGCGTGGGACAGCATGTGTTCAGCGCCCTGCAACGCGTCGAACTCGGCCCCTTCGACGTCGAGCTTAAGGAGATGGATATGCGGAACACCTTCGCGCGCGCAGTACGCGTCGATGGTATCCACCGGCACCTCGATCTTCCGCGGCGGCGGCCGCTCGGTGAACATCGCTTCGCCGGCGCGCGCGTTGAACCCGCTGAGACGATCATCCCAGTCGTAGACGTGGAACGTCGCGGACCCGGCGGCGCGGCCCAGCGCCAGGCGCCGCGCGAGGATCTGGCCGGGCGCCGCCGTTTGCGCGAGCAGCGCCAGCGTTTCGAAGGCGGGCGGGTTGGGTTCGAACGCGTGATAGACGACGCGCCGCGCGTTCCAGTGAATGTCGCGGGCTGCGCGGGTCCACTCGCCGCGATTGGCGCCGACGTCGAACACGGTGTCGCCATCGCGGATCAGCACCGGCAGCAGCGCGCGTTCGTCGGCACCTACGGCGGTACCGTCGGCCAGCCATGGCGCATCGAGCAGCACCGGCGCGGCCCACGGATCGAATGCGACGAAGCCACGGGTCGCGGGGTCGGGCCGGAAGAACGCCATCGCGCGATCGTTCAGCAGCGCCGCGGTGAACGAGAACGAACTGTTGGCGATCAGCACCACGTCGGCGAGACGCAGCGCGAAATGGTCGGTCAGGAACTCGAGGCCGGCGG
>JAHCKV010000251.1 GCA_026125595.1 Burkholderiales bacterium
CGGCCGCGGAATACCGGTGATCCGCGAGATGCCCGCGCAGACACCGAACAGCCATTTCCCGGAGGGCTCACGGTGGATCCAGGGCAGCGTGAACGGCGGCCACCGCATTACCGGACGGCCTCGGCTTCTTCGGGGCGCTTGCCGAGGGCACGCTCCAGTGCATCGACGCGGGACGACACATCGGCCGACTGTTCGATCAGCGCCGCCATCGACGGCGCTTGCGCCGGGTCGGCTGCGGCGGCCTCGATCCGCTTCGTGACCACCGTCGTGACAGCCCAGACGGGAATCACGACGAGGAACACGAATTCGAAGAACAGATACATGCCGGGCGTCGGTCAGGCCTTGGCGGATTCGAGGGCCAGCGGCGTCGGATTGTTCGCCAGCCGAAGTTGCAACTCTGCCAGTTCCGTGGTGGACGTGGATTCGATCGTCAACTGGCCCAGCGCTTCGGACAACTGGCGGTTCTGGCCGAGGTCATAGGATTCGACTTTGCCCTCGATGTCGTCGAGGCAGTTTTCGAGGCGCTCGAATTGCAGCAGCGCATTGTCGACGCGGTGATCGAACAGGTGCCGGCGCATCTTGAGCCGCGATTTCGCTGTGCCATGCAGCGTCGACACGGTGCGTTCGCGGGCCTTTGCTTCCTGCAGGCGCGCCTGAAGCTTCTCCATGTCGGCGTTCTGCTGCAACAGCGAATGCGACAGCGTCGCCAGTTGCTGTTCCAGCGTCTGCAGCATCAGCGTGCTGCGCGCCTTGGCCTGCAGCGCGGCCACGGCGAGATCGTTGCGGTCCTTCAATACGGCGACCTCGGCCTTGTGCGCCCAGGAATCGATCTCTTCCTTCGTGTGGCCGATGCGCCGCTCGAGCTCGCGTCGCTCGGCGATGGCGCGGACGGCCGAAACACGCACCTTGCCGAGCGTGTCTTCCATGTCCTGGATCAGCAACCGCATCATCTTTTCCGGATTGCTGAGTCGCAATACCGCCGAGTTCAGATGCGACCGCACCATGTCACTGCAGCGCGACAGTATTCCCATATACCTGGCTCTCCCTACAGGTCCGTGTCCACGACATCGGGCAACCGCACGATGTCCGCATTGCCGAGACGACTGTCGACGGCAAGACGATCCGGCTGCTCACGCTTCGGCGACGGGCAGCACTGCAATGGATCCGTGCGCATTTCCGCAAGTTGCATACCACTCGATCCACGACGGCGCGACCCGACGCACGGGCGATCGCCGTCGCCGCGATGAAGCGATGCTGCCATAGGGACAATCATGCGAACGGAATAGACACGCCGCGCTGGTTCCTAACGAACGCGTGTTGGAATGTAACAAGGTGTTGCGGTGATGACCGCCACATTGTTGGGCGCCGATGGCGCGACGAGCCCCACAAAAGGGCGGCGGGACCGTCTCGCACTGCTTGCCGTCGGCGATACGCGTCGTATCGCCGGCGTATTGAATGGCATCACCGTCCCGCACGATCGAAGTGCGGCATATCGCCGCACCGGACCAATCTGGTGCAAGTGGATCGATCGTCGCACGTGTCGCCGGGTCTTCCGTCGGATGCCGATCGCGCATTCGCCGAACCGTTGCGTTCATAGCGTGATTCGCATCACAAATGGATTGCATCGCATCGCGGGAAGTCGCTTTCCAGTCTTTGCAGAATTGCTAGGCACCATGCTTGCTCTCAACGGCGGGCGATCCATTTCGTATGGTTCCCCTTGCTGGCCCGATACATGGAGAGAAAGCGAATGTCCTTGCCCGAGTCCCGATCCGAATCCGCGCGTCGTCGCTGGTATTTTTCCGCCTGTGTTTCCGCGGCGATCGCCGCGTTCCCGGTCGTGTCGATACCGACCGCGGGTGCCGCACAGCAATTCGGATCGTCCGACAGCGCGTCGGGCCCCATCGTCACGGGCATCGCGAAGCAACCGCTGATGACCCACGTGGATCATCTGCTGAAAGCCATGGCATTCGTCGGACGGCCGATCTCGGAAGCCGACCGCAATGCGATTCACGCAGCGAGTTCGTTGCCCGATGATCAGGCCACGGCGACCATCCAGCAGATTCTCGATCGCTACGCGCTTGTGCGCGTGACGGTGGATCCGCTGCGCAAGGTCACGGTGCAACCATTGGCCGGATCCGGCCAGTCGCTGATCAAGGATGGATGGACCACGTTCCTGGTCAAGGTGAACAACCAGGCCGGCGTCATCGAGACGCTGGATGTGGATAGCCCTCAGGCCGCGATGCCCTACGACTTCTCGCGGATGCAGGTCGAGCGCTCCGTCTACGACGACCAGTTCACCGACGTGATGCTCGAGCACGTATTCCAGACTGGCGTCACATGGGGCACGTGGGGCGGTGGCTATCCGTACAAACCGCCACCCCAGCCCGAGCAGAAGGAGGTCTGGCCGGCGCACGGCGATCTGTCGTTCGTGCCGACCAAGCAGCGGTGGGCCGCCGTCAGCCTGTATCAGGCCGCGCCGCTGTCGAAGACCCTGTCGGGCATGGCGCTGGAGGATGTCGTGCTGCAGGTCTACAGCCGCGACGCGGGCGTGCAGTCGATGACCCTTTCGTTCAACGTCGGCGCGCCGTTCGAATCGAACGGTACCGGCGCGGTGCCCTACAGCGCGGGCAAGCCCGGCTTCCGTGGGGAAACGCAGCTGAGCTTCAACGTCACGAAGGGCACGCCGCTGACCTTCAAGATCGCGGACGAGAACGGCAAGCCGACGGCCGCCCGCTTCACGATCCGCGACAAGCTCGGTCGCGTGTATCCCCATCGCGCCAAGCGCTATGTGCCGGACATGTTCTTCCAGAACCAGATCTACCGATACGACGGCGAGACGATCGAATTGCCCGCGGGCGAGTATTCGATCGAAGGCGGTCGCGGACCGCAGTACGAGAAGTTCTCGCGCAAGATCGTCGTCAACGGCAAGCCGCTGACCGAGAAATTCGAACTGAAGCGCTGGATCGAACCGCGCAAGCTCGGCTACGTCAGCTACGACAAGCACGTCCACACGGCGGGCTGCCTGCACTACAACGATCCGGCCTACGGCATCGAACCGAAGGACATGGTGCGCTACGCCACCGGTGAAGATCTGGACGTCGCCGACATCATGATCTGGGGTCCGAACTGGTATTACCAGAAGGCCAAGTACTTCACCGGTCAGGTGGACCCGTCGTCGACGCCGAACAACGTCGTCACGCACAACCTCGAGATCTCGCAGTTCCCCAGCAGCGCCGGTGGTCACACATCGGGCCACGGGCTGAAGGACATCGACTATCCCGGCACCAAGAAGATGGAAGAGTGGCCCAGCTACACGCTGCCGGTGCTGAAGTGGATTCAATCGCAGGGCGCGTTGTCGAGCTACACCCATGCCGGGTTCGGGCTGGACGTGCAGAGCGATCAGTTGCCGAACTACATCACGCCGCCGATGGACAGCATCGGTGCCAATGAATTCATCATGACGGTGACCCACGGTGCCACCGACATGATCGGCGTCGGCAACACGAACTTCATTTCGGAACTGAACATCTGGTATCACACGCTCAACGCCGGGTTCCGGACCCAGATCGCCGGCGAGACGGACTGGCCCTGCATCAACGGCGAGAACATCGGGCGTGGCCGGTCCTATGCCAAGGTCCCGAATGCCGGCACCTCCGCGGTGTCGTATCAATCGGTGCTCGATTCGATCAACGGCGGCAACACCTACGTGTCCGACGGCCGCAGTCATCTGATGAACTTCAAGGTCGAAGGTCAGGAACCGTCCCGGAAGGTCGGCACCGAGATCAAGCTGAGCGGCCCGAAGACGGTCACCGTCACGGCCGACGTCACGGCGTTGCTCCCGGCGGAACCGGAGACGATCGAGGTCCTCGGGACCACGTATCCGCTCGAATCCCAGAAGACGGTCTATCAGCCGATGCCCGAACCCAAGAAGATCCGGATCTCGACACTGCCGGTGACGGGCGTGAGCTGGCGCAATGTGCCGTGGTGGCATATCGAACGGGCGCGGATCGGCGATACCCGCAAGGTGGCGCTGGAAGTCGTGGTCAACGGCAAGCCGGTGCAGAAGAAGGAAATCGTCGCCGACGGCAAGAAGAACACGGTGCAGTTCAACGTTCCGCTGGAGCAGAGCAGTTGGGTCGCGCTGCGGATCCTCGGCGCGAGCCACACCAACCCGGCCTTCGTGCTGATCGACAAGAAACCGGTTCGCGCGTCCCGCAAGAGCGTCGAGTGGAACATCGCAGCGCTGCAGCAAGCCTACGAAGTCAAGCGCAAGGGCTGGCGTCCGGAAGACTACGATCAGGCGCGGGCAGCCTACGACTATGCCTTCGAGACGTACCGGAAGATCCTGTCCGAAACGACAGCGCCGTAACCGGTAGCGCTGCACGGCCGGTTTCGGCGAACCGGTGTTCCGGGGTCGTGGCGGCGCCATGATCCTCGAACACCGGTTTCTTTCAGTGTCGCAATTCCATGGAGCCCGCCATCTCGTTTTCACTTCGAAGCCACTTTGTCGCCGCCGCGTGGCTGTGTCTGATGTTGGCCGGCACGGCCGGTGTTCACGCGCAAGAGGTGGCGGCTGCACCGGCGGTCACGGCAACGGATGACGACGGCTTCGTCGCGGCCCATCGAGGGTTCTGGCGCGCATTCTCGAACCGTGATCTGTGGGGCATCAGTGAACTGTGGGACATCAAAGACCCGCTGACATCGGCCATCCTGCCGGCGGCCTCGACGCCGTCGGTGGGGTGGCTGGCCGTGGCGGACAGCTTCCGCCATTCGTTCGCGCACAATCGCAACATCAAGATCGACGTCAAGCCGATCCGCTGGCAGCGGCAGGACGACGTCGCGTGGCTGGTGTCGGCCGTCCGGTTCGAGGCGATCCAGACGCAAACGGGACAACCGATCCGGATGGATCGCATGCTCGTCACCGAGATCTTCGAACGTCGTCGCGGTGCGTGGAAGATGATCCACTACCACGCGCATTTTCCGAGCTTCGATCTGCCGGGGCTCGAACCCAACAGCTCCGATGTGATCCCGGTGCCGATCCGCGCGCGCGATGGCGCCGCCCGGCCGAGCGACGACGAGATCTGGGGGCTGTACGAGCGGTTCTACACCGCGCTGGAAGGCCGCGATCTCGACGGCATGATGGACATCTTCTCCGCCGATGGCACTGTCACCGCACTGCTGCCGAAGAGTCCGGTGCCGTTCGTCGGTCGCGACAACGTGTCGAGCAGCTGGCAACGATCGTTCGACGAGATCGACGGCCTCGAGATCGAGGCCTCCCACACGATTCTCGGTGGTTCCGACCAGGCGGCCTGGATCATGGAATACGGCAGCATGCAGATGATCCTGAAAGATGCGCCATACAAGGTGCTGTACTTCCCGATCATGGCCACCTACGTGTTCCGCAAGGAGCCCGTCGGATGGCGCCTCGCGCACTATCACTCGCATCTTTCGGTGTTCGACGATGGGCATTCCCATTGACGCGACGCTGTTCCGGCCGCGGGTATCCGGCATGAGCGGCGCGCCGGGCTGGGGGCGGTTGCTGCGGATTGCGGTAGTCGCCCTGTTCGCATCGGCGTGC
>JAHCKV010000252.1 GCA_026125595.1 Burkholderiales bacterium
GCGTCACGTGCGTCTTCGTGTTCGACACGGAGATTCTCGACGGACTGCCGTCGCGGGCCGATCGGCGGGTGGAGTTCATCCACGGCGCGGTGTGCGATCTACGGCTTGCGCTCGAAGCGCTCGGCGGCGGATTGCACATCGCGCACGGCCGTGCACGGGACGAGATTCCGCGGCTCGCGGCGCAACTGCGCGTCGATGCGGTCTACGCGAACCACGACTACGAACCGGCGGCCGTTGCCCGCGATCACGCGGTGGCGGAACGACTCGATGCCGACAACCGGCGCCTGGTCACGTTCAAGGACCACTGCATCTTCGAGAAGGATGAAGTGCTCACGCAGGCGGGCCGGCCGTTCACGGTGTTCACGCCCTATCGGAAGGCTTGGCTCGCCAAGGCGAACGATTTTTTCGTGAAGTCGTATCCGGTGGCTTCGTACGCATCACGGCTCGAGCCGGCCTCGGCGGCCCCGGTCCCGGCACTCGAGTCGCTGGGTTTCGAGCGGACGAATCTGGCGGCGCTGAAACTGCCGGTGGGACTGGACGGTGGACGTCGGCTGTTCGATGAATTCCTCGGCCGCATGGATGCCTATCGCGAGCGCCGCGATTTTCCGGCCGTGCGCGGGCCGTCCTATCTTTCGGTGCACTTGCGCTTCGGCACGGTGTCGATCCGCGAGCTGGCGCGCGCCGCGATCGAGCGCGATTCCGACGGCGCGGCGACGTGGCTGTCCGAGCTGATCTGGCGCGATTTCTATTTCCAGATCCTGTGGCACCACCCGCATGTCGTCGAACGCAGCTTCAAGCCCGAGTACGAGGGCGTGCCGTTCACGAACCGGCAGGATCATTTCGACGCGTGGTGCGAAGGGCGTACCGGCTATCCGCTCGTGGACGCGGCGATGCGACAGATCAACGGCAGCGGCTACATGCACAACCGGTTGCGGATGGTGGCCGCGTCGTTTCTCGTGAAGGACCTGCACGTCGATTGGCGCTGGGGCGAGCGATACTTCGCGCAGCACCTGAACGACTTCGACCTGGCGGCAAACAATGGTGGCTGGCAATGGGCGGCGTCGACGGGCTGTGATGCGCAGCCGTACTTCCGGATCTTCAATCCGGTGACGCAGTCCGAACGATTCGATCCGGACGGCAAGTTCATCCGGCTGTACGTGCCGGAGTTGGCGAACGTGCCGACTAAGTACGTTCACGCCCCGTGGACGCTGCCGCCGCTGGAGCAGAAGGCGGCGGGTGTCGTGATCGGGACGGATTACCCGGGGCCGATCGTCGACCATGCCGAAGCACGGAAGACGGCGCTGGACATGTATGGGGTCGTGAAGTCACCGAAGTAGGCGATCGAGCGTGGCAGGCCAGGCCGTGTTCCGAATTGCGTGTCCGATTCCGGCGAGCGGCGGACTGCGGCTCCGTCGATAATGGCGCCATGCTGCTCGATCCCGACCGCTGCTACCGCGCCATGCAGACCCACGATGCCCGCTTCGACGGGCGCTTCTTCGTGGGCGTCGTGTCGACACGGATCTATTGCCGGCCGGTCTGTTCCGCGAAGCCACCCAAGCGGGAGAACTGCACGTTCCATCCAAGTGCCGCGGCGGCGGAGTGCGCCGGCTTCCGTCCGTGCCTTCGCTGCCGGCCGGAACTGGCACCGGGTTGGGCCATCGTGGATGCGTCGGCCCGCGTTGCCCGGCACGCGGCGAATCTGATCGAGGATGGACTGGCGGATGGTCGGTCCCTGGAAGCGCTGGCGACGCGTCTTGGCGTGACGGACCGCCACCTGCGCCGCGTGTTCCAGGCGGCCTATGGCGTCGCTCCGGTGGCGTACGCGCAGACGCATCGATTGCTGCTGGCGAAACGACTGCTGACGGATACGCAGATGCCGGTGACGGAAGTCGCGCTCGCGAGCGGCTTCGGCAGTGTGCGGCGGTTCAATGCGCTGTTTCGCGAGCGATATCGATGGAGCCCGACCGATCTGCGCCGGACGGTCTCGGCCCAGGGGGCGGATTCGGACCGGATCGCGGACCGTTTCGTGTTCGATCTCGCGTATCGCCCGCCGCTGGATTGGGACGGCCTGCTCGCATTTCTTGCGTTCCGGCGCGTTGAAGGCGTCGAGGCCGTGGCGGATGGCGTCTATCGGCGGACGCTGCGCATGACGGTCGACGGGCGGACGGTTGCCGGTTGGGTCGAGGCGCGCCACGTCGAGGAGAAGCGGACGGTGCGAATCGCCGTCGCGGCATCGTTCGCGCGCGCGATTCCGGCCGTGCTGGCGTTGGTGAAACGCGCCTTCGACCTGGGCTGCGATCCGGATGACGTCGTGGCCGGTCTCGGCCCATGGACCGAAGCCCGCCGCGGGCTCCGATTGCCGAGCACCTTCGATCCGTTCGAGTTGACGGTCCGGGCGGTGCTCGGCCAGCAGGTCACGGTGCGGGCGGCGACCACGTTGACGCGGCGATTCGCCGAGGCGTTCGGCGAACCGGTGGAAACGCCGTTTCCGGGACTCGAACGGCTGTTCCCGACCCCGCAGCGGATCGCGACCTGCACGCAAGACGATATCGGCCGGCTCGGCATCATCGGTGCGCGGGCGCGGACGATTCTGGCGCTGGCCGGCGGATTGGCGGACGGCACGCTGGTGCTGGAGCCCGGCGCGGACGTCGAGCCGGCCGTCGCCGCGCTGAAGGCACTGCCCGGCATCGGCGACTGGACGGCGCAATACATTGCGATGCGGGCATTGGCGTGGCCCGATGCGTTTCCGCACACCGACTACGGTGTCATGAAGGCCATGGGCGAACAGAACCCGAAGAAGGTGCTGGCCGCGGCCGAAGCGTGGCGGCCGTGGCGGGCCTATGCCGTGATGCATCTGTGGCGCTCCCTGGAGGCAACGGTTCCGTGAATCACTATGCGTACTTCGAATCGCCGCTCGGCGAACTCCTGCTCACGGCCGATGGCCGCAATCTGACGGGCGTGCACTTCGTCAACGAAAAGCACGTGCCGGTGATCGCACCCGACTGGCAGCTGGATCCGGATCTGACGGTCTTCGACGCGGTGCGCGCGCAGTTGCGTGAATACTTCGCCGGCGGTCGCACGGCGTTCGATCTGCCGCTCGCTCCGGTCGGCACGCCGTTCCAGCAATCGGTGTGGCGCGCGCTGCGTGCGATACCGTATGGCGTCACCGCAACCTATGGCGAGATCGCCCGGTCCCTCGGGCAGCCGACGGCATCGCGCGCGGTCGGCGCCGCCAACGGGCGCAACCCGATCTCCATCGTCGTGCCGTGCCATCGCGTCATCGGGACCGACGGCACGTTGACGGGTTACGCCGGCGGACTGCACCGCAAGCAGGCTTTGCTCGCGCTGGAGCTGAAATCGGGATCGCTGTTCGCCGACGGCGCATCGATCCGATGAGTGCGGTTCCCAGCGTTCAGCGCGTCGCGTTCGACGAATCGAGCTTCCGCTATCACGGCTGGAAAGTCGTCGCGCTGTGCTTCGTGATGGCGATGTTCGTCTGGGGTTTCGGTTTCTATGGCCATGCCGTCTATCTGGCCGAGCTGAAGCGTCAACGCGGGCTCGACAGCACGTTTCTCGCCGTGGCCAGCACGGGGTACTACCTGTTCAGTGCCGTGCTGGTTGCGTTCATGCAGGATTTCCTGTCGCGCTTCGGTCCGCGTCGATGCGTGCTCGCCGGTGTCGTGGCGCTGGTCGTCTCGGCGGCGTTGCTCGGCGCCGCGTACACGCCGATCGCGGTGGCCCTGGCGTACCTGGTGATGGCGGTGGCATGGGCAACGATGAGCGTCGGTGCGATCACGGCGATGCTCGGGCCTTGGTTCCAGCAGAAGCGCGGACTGGCCGTGAGTCTCGCGCTGACGGGGGCGAGTCTCGGCGGCGCAGTGATCGTGCCGGTGATGCTGGCGCTCGGCGTGCGCTACGGATTCGCGACGGCGCTGATGATCGTTGCCGCGGTCACCGTGGTGGTGCTCGTGCCGCTGGTGTGGTGGTGGGGAGAGCGGCCCGCGGTCGTGCCGGTGTCGTCGGCCGCGGGCGCGAAGGATCACGGATCGAAGATCGATCTTCTGCGCAGCGCAGCGTTCTGGTCGTTCACGGGACCGTTCGCCGTCGCCCAGATGATGCAGGTGGGCTTCCTGATGCATCAGGTCGCCGCGATGTTGCCGCGCCTCGGCACGACGGGTGCCGCGTTGTCGGTCAGCGTCACGGCGGTGTCCTCGGTGACAGGACGGTTGATGTTGGGCTTCCTGATCGATCGGATCGCGCCGCGTCGCGTTTCCGCAGCGCTGGTGTTGAGTCAGGCAGCGGCTTTGGGCGTCATCGCGTGGATGCCACCGTCGCAGACGACGCTGCTCGTTGCGTGCGGTGTGTTCGGATTGTCGATGGGGAATCTGATCACGCTGCCGTCGATGGTGATCCAGCGCGAATTCCCGGCGGCCGCGTTCGGTCGCATCGTGACGTTGTCGACGGCGATCTGCCAGTTCGCCTACGCGCTGGGTCCTGGCCTGCTGGGCACCGTCGTCGTGCTGACCGGTGGCTATCGGCCGGCGCTGGCGATCTTCACGGCCGTGCACGCGCTCGCGGGCATCGCGCTGCTGCGCAAACCGAAGGGAGGAGGACAACGATGAACAAGACCCACGACGTGGGTGTCGCCAGGCAGATCGGCAAATACAGCGATGCGGTGGAATCGGCGCCGAACGCGCGCTGGCTGTTCACGTCCGGCACGCCCGGCATCGGGCTCGACGGTGTCGTGCCGGCGGACGTGACGGGACAGGCGGAACTCGCGTGGCAACACATCGTGCGGATGCTCGAATCGGCCGGCATGACGGTGCACGATCTCGTGAAAGTCACCCACTATCTGCTGCGCGCCGAGGACATCAAGCCCTATGTCGCGGTCCGCACGAAGTATCTGGGCGACGCACGGCCGGCTTCCATGCTGCTCGTCGTGCCGGAACTGGTGCGACCGGAGTATCTGCTGGAAGTAGAGGCGATCGCCGCGAAGGCGTGACGGCGATCGAACGCGATACAACGATAGCGGAATTGCCATGGATCAGCAGCATCTGCAGCAATGGATCGGTCGCCGTGAACAACGCGCGGACCGGATTTCGCAGAGCACCGTCGCGGCGATGGCGGCCACGCTCGATCGCGACCGGTTCGACGTGCGCGCCGGCGTCGATGTTCCGCCGCTGTGGCACTGGGCCTTCTTCACCCCGTTGACGCCAGCCCGGGAGATTGGCCCGGATGGCCATGCGAAGCGTGGCGACTTCCTGCCGCCCGTATCGTTGCCGCGGCGCATGTGGGCCGGGGGGCGGCTGGTGTTTCATCATCCGTTGCGGGTGGGCGAGGAGATCACGCGTACGTCGCGCATCGCCAATGTCGACACCAAGGAGGGCCGCACGGGACCCCTGGTGTTCGTCACCGTCCACCATGAGATCGCGAACGCGAGCGGCGTGGCAATCACCGAAGAGCACGACATCGTGTACCGCGAGGACCCTCGACCCGATGCGGCGCCGGCACCACTTCAGCCCGCGCCGGAGGGCGCCGCGTTCACGCGGGAAATCACACCGGATCCGGTGCTGC
>JAHCKV010000253.1 GCA_026125595.1 Burkholderiales bacterium
CCGGTTGTTGTTCCGAAACGCGACAGCAATTCGCGCGAGCAGCAGTCGTTCTCTGAAAAGCTGAAGGCGTTCCGCAAGGCGACGGGTACGCCCGAGAAGTTCCTCGTGGTGTGCGCCTGCGCGCGGTATGACGCGCCGTTCACGGTCCGGTTCGAGAGATTCGGCCCGGAGGACCGTTTTCAGATCGTCGCCATTTGCGCCGATGGCGGGACGGGTACCGCGAAGGCTGCGCAAAAGCGCCGCGTACTGCGCGCTGAGGAGATAGACGACGCCGGATGGCGGTGCCCTCACTGCGGCAACGACCGGGGCTACGTGCACTGTGGTCAGTGCCAGACCATCGTATGTGGCAGCGGGATACAGGAGCTCATCGGGTCACGACGCTTTGTCTGCCGCCCGTCCTGCGGCGAGACCGGATCGCTGACCTCTCTCACGGAAGTAACGGGGACCGACGCTCCGCCCGAGAAGCCTCATGGTCATGCAGCACCTCGCCGTCACGCGGCCCGCCTGCTTGATGCCGGTCGATCCCCTTCCGTCCCCTTGCTGGGCAAACCACGTTCATGAGATGACACGGAGGCACCATGAAGAAGCGAAGAAGCGGTTACTTCGAAGTACGGCTTCAGATTCACCCCGACATGTGGGAGTTCGCCGCGCTCGCCGCGCGCAATGGCTCCGCCTATGCGGATGTCGAGGACTATCTCAACGCCATACTGAACACGGCGCTCGCCACCGAGATGAGCCTCGTTGAGGAACAGGCACAACGCTGGCTCTCCATCGTCAAGGGCGCGCGTACCAGCCAGGCGGCACCGCGCCCTCTGACCGGCGACGACGGTGACGACTTGCCACTGTAACGCGCGGGCAGGTCCCATCGTTTCGCGAAACGCGGACCGTGCGGCGATTAGCGACCGGGCGGTTCGCGATTCACAGTTTCGTTAACGAATTGTTAATTGCGGAGGCATACCATGAACATAAGAGGAACAAACAGCACGTCTTCGGACCGGCGTGTGATCCCTGGGCGTTTTGGGCCTTCACCAAGGAGGGCCTGGCCATGAACGATGACGATGGTTGCTCTGTGGATCAGCCCCCCCGAAACATGCATGCGGGGGCCATACCGCCGCTTGATCTCGACAAGTATCGCGAGGAAGTGGAGGCCCCCGAGCTGACTCGCGAGCAGCAGGACGAGCTCCTGCGCACGCTGTGGTGGATCATGGCCGCCTTCGTTGATCTTGGATTTGGCGTAGATTCGGTTACACGGCTGTTCCCGGATTTTAACGAGGCTTCTTCACTGCCACAGCCAGATCCGCTAGAAGAGAGAAGCGATCCCGCAGGGCGCGACGGCCGAGCCGCCCGGATTGACGAGGTAGAGAAGCATGAACTCTGACGCAAACTCGAAGGCAGTGATCTATTGCCGCGTCTCAAGCGCTGCCCAGACCAAGCGTGGCGACGGCCTCGCATCTCAACAGACACGCTGCGTGGAGTACGCACGGATGCGCGGTTATACCGTCGTCCAGACGTTCGCGGACGACATGTCGGGCGGGGTGGCCGAGCGGCCTGGCATGCGAGAACTGCTCAGTTTCCTGAAGAAACACCGGACGCAACGCCACGTCGTCCTCATCGACGACATTTCGCGGCTTGCCCGCGGCGTGAAAGCGCATATCGAACTTCGTACCGCCATCGACCTCGCCGGTGGTGTTTTGGAGTCCCCCACGGTCGAGTTCGGGAGCGACGCCGACAGCGAGCTGCAGGAGTACATCCTCGCGACGGTCGCGCAGCATCAGCGGCGAAAAAACGCAGAGCAGACGCGCAACCGCATGAGGGCGCGAGTGCAAAACGGTTACTGGCCATTTGCCTGCCCCGTCGGATACAAGCATGAACGCGTTGCCGGACATGGCAAACTGCTTGTCCCCGATGAACCGCTCGCCGTCATCGTCAAGGAGGCGCTCGAAGGCTTTGCGGCGGGGCGATTTCAGATCCAAGCCGAGGTTAAGCGCTTCCTGGAGTCGTTCCCCGAGTACCCCCGCGATCGCAACGGAGAGGTCCGCAATCAGCGCGTCACCGAGCTACTCACCCGTGCCGTTTACGCAGGGTTCGTCGAAGCGCCCGCCTGGGGCGTACCGCGACGCGTGGGCCACCACGAACCTCTCATCAGTGTAGAAACGTTCCGCAGGATCGGGGAGCGACTGAACGAAGGTGGGCGGGCCGCGGCCCGGAAGGACATCGACCAGGATTTCCCGCTCCGTGGGGCAGTCGTTTGCGGATGCTGCGGCACGCCGCTCACGTCATGCTGGGCCAAGGGCCGGAACAGCCGCTACCCGTACTACCTGTGTTACCGGCGCGGATGCGAGATGTACGGAAAATCCGTATCCCGAGACAAGCTTGAAGGCCAATTCGAAGCCTTGCTTCGCACGATGGAGCCCTCCAGAGGACTATTCCAGGTCGCGCGGACGATGTTCGCCGACCTCTGGCAACACCGGATTGCCCAGGCCGACGCCCAAGCGCACCGGTACCGGCACGATATGGCGAAGACGCAACAGCGGATCGACCAGCTGCTCGACCGAATCTGCGAAAGCGACAATCCGACTGTCGTGGCCGCCTACGAATCGCGCATCGGAAAGCTGGAAGAGGAGAAAGCCATGCTGAGTGAACGTATCGCGAACTGTGGGCGGCCAGCGAAGAGTTTTGACGAGTCTGTTAGAACCGCCCTTGAGTTCCTGGCAAGCCCTTGGAATCTATGGAGTTCTCCTCGCATCGAGGACAAGCGAACAGTGCTCAGACTCGCATTTTCGAGCCCGTTGGCGTATTACAAAAACGAGGGACTTAGAACCGGAAATCTCTCCTTGCCGTTCAAGACGTTAGCAGACTTGAACGGCAAGGAAAGCAGAATGGCGCGCCCGGCAGGATTCGAACCCACGACCCCCTGGTTCGTAGCCAGGTACTCTATCCAACTGAGCTACGGGCGCTGTGTCTTGCTGTCCGATGCGAGGCCCGCATCGGTTGCTGCTCTTCGGTGTGACTCCGCCGATAGTCGGTGGCGGAGACGCAGGGATTCGAACCCTGGATGCAGGTTTTGCCCGCATACTCCCTTAGCAGGGGAGCACCTTCGGCCTCTCGGTCACGTCTCCGAAGGCGGCGAATGATACGGGGCACCCTTCGGAGCGTCAACGAAAGCGGGTATCCCGCGTCGGGACGCTAGGCCGGCGCCACCTCCAGATCAAATGCCCGGTGCAGCACTCGCACCGCCAGCTCCATGTACTTCTCATCGACCACGACCGAAATCTTGATCTCGGAGGTCGAGATCATCTGAATATTGATGCCCTCTTCCGACAGTGTCCGGAACATCTTGCTGGCGATGCCGGCGTGGGTCCGCATGCCGACACCGACCATCGAGACCTTGCAGATCCGGTTGTCGCCGACCAGCGCCCGGGCGCCGATGTGCTTCTGCACGACGTCCAGGATCTCCAGCGCCTTCTGGTAGTCACCGCGTGGCACGGTGAACGAGAAATCCGTCAGGCCGTCGGTGGATGCGTTCTGGATGATCATGTCGACGTCGATGTTGGCGTCGCCGATGGGCCCCAGGATCGCGTAGGCGATGCCCGGACGATCGGGCACGCCCATCACGGTGAGCTTGGCTTCGTCCCGCGCGAATGCGATGCCGGAGATGACCGCTTGTTCCATGTTGTCGTCTTCCTCGAAGGTGATGAGGGTGCCGGAGCGCGCCTCGGTATCGACCGGGATCTCCGGATCGGTCAGGCTGGACAGCACCCGCAAGCGCACTTTGTATTTGCCGGCGAACTCCACCGAGCGGATCTGCAGCACCTTGGAGCCGAGGCTCGCCATCTCGAGCATTTCCTCGAAGGTGATCGTAGCGAGACGCCGGGCCTCCGGCACGATGCGCGGATCGGTCGTGTAGACGCCGTCCACGTCGGTGAAGATCAGGCATTCGTCCGCTTTCAACGCCGCCGCCAGTGCCACGGCCGATGTGTCCGAACCGCCGCGACCCAGCGTCGTGATGTTGCCGATCGTGTCGATGCCCTGGAATCCCGCCACCACCGGCACGAAACCGGCGGCCAGATCGGCACGCAGCCTCGCTTCGTCGATGTCGACGATCCGCGCCTTGGTGAAAGCGCTGTCGGTCAGGACCCGGACCTGCCATCCGGTGTAGGAGCGTGCCTTGACGCCTTCGGCCATCAGGGCCATCGCCAGCAGTCCGACCGTAACCTGCTCGCCGGTGGAAGCGACGACATCCAGTTCGCGCGCGTCGGGGCTGGCCTGGAGTTCCTTCGCCAATGCGATCAACCGGTTGGTCTCACCGGACATGGCGGAGGGAACGACGATCACGTCGTGACCGGCTGCGCGCCACTTGGCGACCCGACGGGCGACGTTGCGGATGCGATCGGTGGAGCCCACCGACGTCCCGCCGTACTTTTGGACAATCAACGCCATGCTGCTGCCTCGCGCCCCCGCCGGAAAAAGCCGCGGAGTGTACAGCAGCGTTCCGGGGATGACGAGCAAGTCCCGGATTCGATGGGATGTTCCTGTGGGCACGGAGGCGGCACGCCTCGTGCTAATAGGAAGGTGCGGTGCGCAGGCAACCATCCGACCCCAAGGATCTGATCGGGCGGGTCCGGAGGACGGTAGTTGTCGGCGCGCCGCACCTTCTATTGTGCGCCGCGCTCCTGCGGAAAGGAATCCATGGGCCTCTTCCCGATCGTCCTTCTGGTCCTGGCACTGCTGGTCGTCGTCTATGGCGTGCTGATTTACAACGCGCTGATCCAGCTCAAACACAACGTTGCCAAGGCCTGGGCCAACATCGACGTGCTGCTGAAGCAGCGCCACGACGAACTACCGAAGCTGGTGGAGACCTGCCGGCAATACAAGCAATTCGAGCAGTCGACGCTGGAGCAGATCGTGGCGGCGCGCACCCGTGTGCATGAGGCGCGCGAAAAGCAGGACATGTCGGCCCTGGGAAGGGCGGAAGGCGCATTGCGCGCAGGGCTGGGCAACATCTTCGCCGTGGCCGAGGCCTATCCGGAACTGAAGGCCAATGCCAGCTTTCAGCAGTTGATGTCGCGCATTTCGACCCTCGAGGACGGCATCGCCGATCGTCGGGAGTTCTATAACGAATCCGTCAACCTCTACAACGTGCGGATCGAGCAGTTCCCCGACACGATCGTGGCGGGCATGTTCGGCCATTCCGGCCGCGCGCTGCTGGAGTTCCCGGCCGACGAAAAGCGCGACGTCGATCTCCGGCAGTTGTTCAACGCGTAGGTCCGACGCTTTCTCGGGGGGTTTCGCAAGCCCCGCCGCATCGGATTCTGCATCGCAACAATCGAACATCCGATTCAGACGATCCTGATGATCAGTTCCGGGGCAATCCCGACAGGATCTCGGCAATGGATTCCCGACGCATTTCCCGCGCGATATCCAGCGCGGTCTTGCCCCGGTCGTCCTTCAGTGCCGGATCCGCCCCAGCCTGCACCAAAGCCCGCACCGTAGCGGCGTCGCCGGCGCCGGCGGCCCACATCAACGCCGTCAGGTCGTGGGCATGGCGGGCGTTGACGTCCACGCCCGC